>RSAS01000299.1:0-7757 GCA_003934145.1 Candidatus Viridilinea halotolerans
TCCGTGACTTGCCGAGCGAATGTTCTGTCCGCCCTTAAACCCCGTCGGGCGGGGGGGCAAATCGGCTATCGGCTATCCGATTTTCGGCTATTAAGCAAGGCGTCCCCCATCCACCGCGAGCGCCGCGCCGGTGACGAAGGATGCCCCCTCGGAGCAGAGCCAGATGACGGCGTTGGCGGCCTCTTCGGGGCGACCGAGGCGCCCAATCGGTTCGGCTTCAACGAACTGGTTCAGGATGCGCTCATCGCCGCCGGTGAAGGTGTCAATCAGCGGGGTGTGAATGGTTCCCGGCAGGATGGCGTTCACACGGATGTTGTTACGGGCATATTCGAGGGCTGCTGCTTTGGTCAGCCCCACGACGCCGTGTTTACTGGCGACATAGGCGGCCACTCCGCGCGATCCGCTCTGCCCAGCGGTAGATGAGTTATTGACAATCGCGCCGCCGCCCTGCTTGAGCATCTGCTGCAACTCATACTTCATGCAGAGCCAGACCCCCTTGAGGTTGATGTCAATCACGCGATCCCACGACTCCTCGGGGTATTCAGCCAGCAACGCCTGTTTCCCGGCGATGCCCGCATTGTTAAAGGCAAAATCGAGCCGCCCAAACTGCTCGACCGCCGCCGCGATGAGCGCCTGGACTTGGCTGTATTGCGAGACATCGGTGCGTACAAAGAGCGCATCGGTGTTCGCCGCACGAGCCAAGGTAACCGTCTCGTTCCCGCCCGCCTCATCCATATCGGCGACCACCACCTTCGCCCCGTGTTGGGCAAACGCGAGCGCCGTTGCACGGCCAATCCCCGATGCACCACCCGTCACCAAAGCGACCTTGCCGTTGAACTGTGTGGACATATGCGTCGTCCCTTCTCCGAAGGTTACATAGGTTCGCCCTATTATAACCATAGTGTAGCAAGCGTGGGGCCACGCCTTGCCCCTGCTGGGGTTCGGGGTGGCTTCGCCGCCCCCGAAAAACTTTGTTTGTTGCTTTTTGGCGGCTTCGCCGCCAAAAAGCAACAAACATGAGGGTTTGGGGCGCAGCCCCAACAACTTTGCCATGACCCTAGTGTACGGGTGGGCAACGCCCGCCCGTACACTAGGGTCATGGCAAAAATGACAATTTATTCATCTGACCGTATCTTTGGGGCACTTTTTTCGTTTAAATATTACACACCCTGGTAAAATGTTGCCACAAAGGATTGCACGTTAATGATGCAGAAACCGCTTGAATTGGGTAAACCTGAACCACAGAACCCGCCGGTAATCAAAGAGCAAGTAGACGTAAAGACAAAAACTGATCCGGCTGAGGAGATTCTCTTCCGCCCGCAACAACAGCGGGATATTGTCTGGCGCTGGCAGATGCGCCGACGTGTGCGACGACGAGTCGCGTAGGCGAGGCATGTTCCGATGTCCAGCAGAGTCCATGATCAGGCGCTTGATGAGGCGCTGGCTGAGCTTCCACTTCCCCCCCGACGGCGACGTCGTTGGCGACCGCTGCGCGGCTTCGTCGAATGGCTGTTGGTCTTAGGTAGCGTCGCGGCAATTGTCGCGCTCGTTGGCGTACTGACGCTCATGTTTGCCGAACGCGAACTAGCACGACGCATCTACCCCAACATTAGCGTGCGCGGGGTGACGGTGGGCGGCTTGAGTAGCGATCAAGCGGAGGCGCTGCTGGCCCGCACCTACAGCGAATTCCTTGCTGCTCCGGTGGAGTTGCACTACGGTACCCAAACTTGGACGCCAACGGCAGAAGAGTTGGGCGTGCGCCTACAGGTTGATCACGCCCTTGGCGAAGCCTTTGCGCTGGGGCGTGGCGACGAACGCCTCACCAACCTGCGCCGGGCGGCGGCGGTCTGGGAGCAGGGCTACGATCTGCCGTTGCGCCTTGAGGTGGATCAGCAGGCGATGCAACGCTACCTGATCGCGCTGGCCGCCGCAGTGGAGCAACCCACCCGCGATGCCGACCTGCGCCTCGTCGGCCCTGAAGTGCTGCTACAGATGGAACAGTGGGGTACGCAGGTGCTAGTAGACGAAACCCTCGCCGATCTGACGGCGGCGCTCCAGCGCCTCGAACGGCGTTCGGTGGCCATTCGCACCCGCACCCTCGAACCAAGGGTGCGTGACAGCGATATGGCCCCCGTCGCCGAGGAGTTACGCCTGCTGCTGAGTGGCCCCGTGGTGCTGCAGGGCGACGCGGGCGCCTGTGCGCCCAGTGGCTGTAGTTGGGAGCTCACGCCGACCCAGATCGCCGCGTGGCTGACGCTGCGCCCGATCACGACCGCTGATGGCCGCTCTTCGTTTCTTGTCAATCTCGACCCCTCCGGTATCCGTGGGGCCTTGCAGCCCATCGGGAGCGCTCTGCGCGAAGAGGGAACACTGCCAGCAGTCGCTTGGAATAACGGCAATCTTCAGATCACCCAGCCCGGCTTGCCCGGACGCGGCCTCGATGCCGAAGAAGCACTCGTTGCGGTCAAGGTGGCCATTTATGGCACCGAACGCACCCTGAATCTCCCAATGACCGCCATTCCGCCGCCGGTGACGGCGAGCAACCTAGCCGCCCTGGGCATCACCACCCGTGTTGGCGTGGGCCAAAGCTCCTTCGCCCGCTCGGAACAGTATCGCATCACTAACATTCGCGCCGGAGCGCGGCGTATGCATGGTGTCCTCATCCCACCAGGGGCGGAATTCTCCTTTAATACGCAACTTGGCCCGGTTGATGCCGCAAATGGCTTTGTCGAGGGCTTGGCGATTGTAGACAACCGCACGCAGCAGGAGTGGGGCGGCGGGTTGTGTCAAGTCTCGACGACGGTCTTTCGTGCAGCGTTCTTCGGCGGGTTGTCGATCAGTGAACGTCACGCCCACGCCTTCCGCATCGGTTGGTACGAAGAACTGGGCGAACCCCCCGGGCTTGATGCCGCCATCTTCACCCCCTACAACGACGTGCGCTTCCGTAACGATACCGGCGGTTGGCTCCTGATGGAGAGCTACGTAGACCTTTCGCGCCAACGGCTCACCGTGGCGCTCTACGGCGCACCGACCGGGCGCAGCGTCACCTACAGCCACCGTGTCATCGAACGCACCCCCCCACCGAGTCAGCCGGTCTATGTAGACGACCCCACCAGGCCGCGTGGCTACTTCCGGCGCAGCGACGTTGCCATAGCCGGTCTCAAAGTTGACGTCTACCGCACCGTCAGCAACGGCGACCAGATCATCGCCCAAGACACCTTCCGCACCGAATTCAAGCCATGGCCCACGATCTACGTGCGCGGCACGGGGCGGTAGAGGGCATGGCGGTTGCAAAGTCCCAGCAGGCTCAGGTAGTATCCGCAGATTACGCAGATTACGCAGATTATTGCTTCCTCATCTGCGTAATCTGCGTAATCTGCGGACGATCAGGATGACTTTGCAACCGCCCTGCGGTAGAGGGGCTGCGGCAAGCTCAGCCAACGCCCTCCGGCGGGGGAGCGGGGGCGGCGAAACCGTATCCGGCGGGGGAACGGGGGCCAGGCCCCCGAAGAATCCCCCCTCCGGCGGGGGCACGGGGGCATGGCCCCCGCAGAATCCCCCCTCCTGTGGGGGAACGGGGGCAAAGCCCCCGACGAATCCCCCCTCCGGCGGGGGAGCAGGGGCAAAGCCCCCGACGAATCCTCCCTCCGGCGGGGGAGCAGGGGCATGGCCCCCGCAGAATCCCCCCTCCGCCGGAAGGCATAACGTGACGCACGACGCAGCCACCCCCAACGGAGGTGGCTGCGCCATGTTACAATATGCCTCGTTCAGCGATCATAAGCTCAGAGGTTATTGGTGGAAGAGCGAACCCAGAACGGACGTTGCCACACGCTTGCGTTGGCCAATCAGAAGGGCGGCGTGGGCAAGACGACCACGGCGGTGAGTTTGGCGGGCGAGTTGGCCCGTCGTGGGCTGCGCGTACTCTTAGTGGATTGCGATCCCCAAGGCAATGCGACAACCAGCCTCGGGCTGGCCAAAGACACCCTGCCAGCAACCACCTGCGATCTGCTCATGGACCCCGAACAGGCCGCAGAAGTAGTCCAGACGAGTGGCCGCGAACGGCTCGATCTCGTGCCTGCCGACCAAGAATTGGCCAGCGCCGCTGTCGAGTTGGCCAACGCCGAGCGGCGCGAACGGCGCATGCTGGATGCTCTGGCCCCCCTGCGCAGCGCCTACGACTACATCCTGCTCGATTGCCCGCCTTCGCTGGGCCTCCTAACGCTCAATGCCTTGCGCGCCGCCGATGGCGTCATCATTCCCTTGCAGTGCGAGTATCTCGCCCTAGAGGGTTTGGCGCAACTCAAGCAGACCCTCGACCGCGTGCGCGAGCGGCTCAATCCAACGTTGCGCATTGTGGGGGTGGTGATGACGATGTATGACGGGCGCACTAATCTGGCGCAACAGGTAGTCGAGGAGGTGCAGCGCCACTTTCCACGTCTAATTTTTCGCACGCTCATCCCGCGCAGCGTGCGCCTCTCGGAAGCACCGAGCCACGGCCAGATGATTTGCGAATATGATCCGCAGAGCCGTGGGGCCAAGGCCTACGCCGCGCTGACTGATGAGTTGTTGCGCCGCGAGGAGCGCCCCCTATGAGCATGCGGCGGCGCGGGTTGGGTAGCGGCCTTGATGCGCTGATGGCCAGCGGCGACGCGCCCGAAAGCGGCGTGGTGCGCCAGATTCCCGTTGCGGCCATTCGGGGCAATCGCAGCCAGCCGCGCACCCACTTTGCAGAACAGGCGCTCGAAGAGTTGGCCGCTTCGATCCGCGAACATGGCCTCATCCAGCCGATCATCGTGAGCGAAGATGACGCCGGTGGCTACGAACTGATCGCGGGCGAACGACGTTGGCGCGCTGCGCAACGCGCCGGCATGTCAGTCGTGCCCGCCCTGGTGAAGAGCGCCACGCCCCAACAG
Organism: Candidatus Viridilinea halotolerans; assembly: GCA_003934145.1. Taxonomy (GTDB): domain Bacteria; phylum Chloroflexota; class Chloroflexia; order Chloroflexales; family Chloroflexaceae; genus Viridilinea; species Viridilinea halotolerans. The sequence continues at coordinate 4,914 of RSAS01000299.1, forward strand.
TTGCTCGAACTCGCCCTGGTCGAAAACATCCAACGCGCCGACCTCAACGCCCTTGAAGAGGCACTGGCCTACCAGGCGCTCAAGGATGATTTTGGCCTCAGCGACGACGTCATCGCCCGCCGCGTCGGCAAAAGCCGCGTCGCGGTGGTCAATACGCGCCGCCTCATTCGTCTTCAGCCCGAGGCGCGCCAAGCGCTGCTTGACGGCACAATCAGCGCCGGCCACGGACGCGCCCTCTTGCGCCTTGAGCAGCCAACCGATCAAAATGCTGCGTTGGAGTTGGTAGTGCGCCGTGATCTCTCGGTGCGCGAAACGGAGCGTCTGGCCGAAGTAGCCCAAAGCAATCAACTTGCGCCGAGTATACGCGCCGCGCTGCTCCGTGGCACGCTGGGCTTGGCCCAAGCCCAGGCGCTGTTGCGCGTGGAGGACGTGGGCCAGCAGGAAGCGCTGCTCGATCAAACGCTCACGCTGGGCCTCAACCTGCGCGAGACCGAACAACTCGCCGAGCGTGTGGCCGAGGGCGCCCCGCTCGATGGCGCGGTTGCCAACCTGCGCGAACGCACGAGCAGCGCAGAACCTGCCGCAGCCCCCATCACCCGACCGAATCCGGCCCCAACCCCCGCTGTCAGCCGTACCAACCCCGACGACGACGAAGCGCGCCGCCGTTTTGAAGAACTCTTGGCCACTCCCGTACAACTTACCCGCAACGGGCGCGAACTGCGCCTAACCATTACCTTCTTCAGCGACGAGGAACTGCAAGCGATCTATGAGCGTTTGGGGGGCTAGGATTTTGTAACCATGCTATCGCGCAAGCTTGAAGCCAAAATCCGCAGTTACAGCGAACGCATCGTTATTTTCCTCTTGGGCAAAAGCCGAATTACCCCCGACACCTTCACCCTCATGAGCCTCGTCTTGACGGGCGGGGTTGTTTGGTTGCTGGTCGAGGGCTTGATCACCTGGGCGGGCATGTTGTTTCTCTTTGCCAGCGCCTTCGACATGGTGGATGGGGCCTTGGCGCGCGGTAAGGGCTTGGCGCGCCCGTTTGGGGCCTTTCTCGATTCAACGATTGATCGTTACTCGGAAATGTTGGTCTTTTTTGGGCTGTTGCTCTACACCTATCTCTATACAGAAGCGTTTAGCCCAGATTATGCGCTGACCATCTTTATTGCTTCCCACGGCTCGCTGCTTACCAGCTACATCCGCGCTCGCGCCGAAGCGCTGGGCTTTGATGGGCGGGGCGGTATCATTGAACGCCCAGGGCGGGTGCTCCTCCTTACCTTTGGTATGATCTCTGGTTGGCTGATGGCCTCTTTGGTCACGCTAGCCATTGTTACCCATATCGCTGCGTTGCAACGTTTTGCTTTGGTGTGGCGGCAGAGTCGGTGATAGCAGTTAGGAAGGGTGCGCGAGGGAACTTGGTTCCCTCGCACCCTTCCCCATTCCGAAGGGGTGTAGGGCACCGCCCTACAGATTCCAGTCACACCCATACCGGTGACGAGTGACAAGTAGGGTGTGCCGCAGAACACTGCGATAGGAAGGAATAGATTCTGCTTGCTCTTTCTCCGCCCACAGATCGCCCTCCAAGCCGCCCTCTACGCGCTCTTGGGGAGCCTGCTTAGCCATCCCAGTGGCCCGCAATGGACGCTTACCACGCTGTTGGCGCTGCTCGCGCTGATGGCGATTGTGAGCTTTGGCTTTGTGATTAATGATGCGGTTGATCTGGAGCTTGACCGGATCAATAAGCCTGGCCGTTGGTTGCCCGCAGGCCATCTGAGCCGCACGGGGGCGCTTGTTCTCGCCACGCTACTTGTGGCGGTGGTGTTCGCTCTTGCGCTGCTCCTGCCCGTTATGCTACAATTGTTCGCATTAGGTAATCTGCTCCTAACTGCCGCCTATTCGCTCTGGCTCAAGCGCACCGTGCTGTGGGGCAATGCAACCATTGCCTACCTCAATAGCTCGGTGTTGCTCTACGGGGCGTTGTTGGCTGAAGGGCCAACCTTTGCCGTCGGCTGTGTGGCGCTGAGTAGCCTGCTCTACTCACTCAGCCAAGAGGTGTTGTACACTGTCGAAGATTATGCTGGCGACGCCCACATGGGCATCGTCACCACTGCGGTCTACTTTGGGCCACCGCAAACGCTCACGTTGGTGCAGGGGTTGCTGCTTGCCGCCCTCTTCAGCACGCTGATGCCCCTGGTGTTCCAGATCGCCACCCACTGCTACCTATTGCTCTTGGTCGTCTGTGTCTGGCTACCGTTGCTTGTGTGGATTATGCCCCACCTGCGCCACGTCGAAGCGGCAGGCATCGCCCAGGCATGCCGGGCGGTGAAGTGGGTGCGTGTCAGTTCACTGGTGCCGTTTTTGAGCCTAGCTTTGTGTTAGCGGAGAGGCGGAGAGGCGAGGAGGCGAAGAGGCGAAGAGGCGCACCCGTCTCCCGCATCTCGCATCCCGCATCTCGCATTCCCCAAGGAGATACCCCATGTCCCTTTCACTCCAAGAAGTCGCCCATGTCGCCCAACTCGCCCGCTTGCGCCTAAGTGACGCTGAGTTGGAATTGATGCGCAGTCAGCTCTCCAATATCCTGGAGTACATCGAAATGTTGCAAGAAGTTGACATAACCGGCGTCGTGCCGACGGCGCAGGTGACCGGCCTGCAGAGCGTGTTGCGTCCCGACGTGGTGACGGGGGCATTACCGCGTGCAGAGGTCTTGGCCAACGCCCCCGACCAAGCGGCGGGCATGTTCCGCGTCCGCGCCGTCTTTGAAGAGTAGCCCGGACGCGAAGCCGCGAAGACGCGAAGACGCGAAGACGCGAAGACGCGAAGACGCGAAGACGCGAAGACGCGAAG
>RSAS01000299.1:7857-7975 GCA_003934145.1 Candidatus Viridilinea halotolerans
ACGCGCCTGCAACAAACCGTTATCGGCCTACGTCATAGCCGCAGCAGAGTAGGGGATTGCCTTCCCTCCACGGGGGTTTGGGGGCACGGCCCCCAAGCCAATCCCCCCACGGGGGTTT
>RSAS01000383.1 GCA_003934145.1 Candidatus Viridilinea halotolerans
TTGTCGAAGCCAGCTTGTCGAAGCCAGCTTGTCGAAGCCAGCTTGTCGAAGCCAGTCACGTAATTCACCTTGGGGAACTGGATGGCGCGACGCTCAAGGTTTTTAGGGAGTTTGCGGAGGGCTTCGCCCTTCTCGTCAAGATTATTTATTTGCACTCTTATTTAATGCTATTTTTTGCATCATGCACAAACATACACCACCACCACCAGACGACGACGCACTAGAGCAGCGTTACCAGCAAATTCTAGCGGACGGACGCTCCTTGCCCGTGGCGGAGCAGGCGCGCCTTGTTGCGGCCCTCGCCGCTAACCTTGCCGCGAGCGTTAGTTCCCCGCCGCCGCCGCCGCCGCCTAGCCCAACGCCAGCGCCGCCAGTTTTGCTCACGAGTCCCTTGTTTGACCTGATTCAGCGCGAGACGAACCCTTTGGCCTTGATCGCGCCGAATGGCTTTGATCCCACCATTGGCCGTGCGCGCTACCGCTTCGACCTCGCCGGGGCGCGTGAGGCTGCAGCAACCAATCATTGGGACAAACAACATGCCGAGCGCAAGCTCCACGAGCATCGTGAGGGTCAGGGCAAACCAAAGCTCGGGCTAGTGCATGGCTTTAAGTACGATGAGTTGATGGTTGGTAACGGTAAGCATGGGGCCGGTTGGGGTTTGGTGGTGTGTGCCCAAGATTCTGCCGCATTGTTGCTGGCGCTGTGGCCGTTGCTCGAACTGCGCTGCGAACAACAGGGCTTCGCGCTGCCGCTCAAGCCGCGCAAGGATGAAACATGCGGCGCGTGGTTGCGGCGGGTGGTTGGCGATGATAAGCTCAACGCTCCCTTCAAAGCCGCCGTTCCTGTGTTCCTCTTTGATGCCAGTCAGGGTGCGATGGGCGAGACCTACAACCAGTGGCTTGTCCGGCATGGTCTTGGCTCTGATGCCGGCCCCGTCGATCCCACGCGCGGCATCCCCTTCTATCTTTTGCTGGCTGGCCGTCCGGGGCCACGCGCTGCCGGTGATGCGCATATTCCCTTTGCGCTGCAATACAACCTAGACATCTTCTGGGGCGTTGGGCGGCTCTGCTTCACCGATGCCGCTGGCGAGCATCGCTATGCTGCCTATACGGCCTATGCGCAGGCGGCGGTGCGCGCCGAGACGGGCAAAATGGCGCAGCGGGCGCGTGAGCTCGTCTATTTTGGGCCACGCCACAAGCTCGACATCGCTACGGAATTGAGTACCACCGAACTGATTGCCCCCCTCTTCGCGGGGGTTGACGGGCATGCACCCTTTGCCGCACGTTTTGCTTTTGCCACCCGCGCCTACCTTGAAGACGCAGCCCAGCGCACAACCTTAGATCGCCTCTTGCGCGGCCAAGAGGGTCAACCGGCGGTCTTGTTCAGCGCCGGCCACGGCATCGATCTCCCGCGCCACCATCCCGATTTGCTTGCCCAGCAAGGCGCACTCCTCTGTAGCGACTGGAGCGGCTATGGTTTAGCCCGCCGCGAACACTGGTTTACCGGCGACGATCTCGCGGAAGATGCCCAAGTCGAAGGCATGATCGCCGTGGTTTTTGCCTGTTTCGGGGTTGGCTGCCCGCAGTACGACTCTTTCCGTACGCATCGTGACGAGCCGCCCACGTCCCTTGCGCCCTACGCATTTGTGGCCCAACTGCCACAGCGCCTCCTTGAACGCGGCGCCCTGGCGGTCATTGGCCATGTCGATCGCGCCTGGAGCTACGCCTTCCGCGACGAGGTTCTGAATGTGCCACGCCAAACCCAAGCCTTTGAAGATCTCTTAAGCCGTATACTTGACGGCAAACGGCTGGGTGAAGCCACCGATCCGTTCAATTTGCGCCAAGGGTTAACGGCGGTTCATCTGGTGGAGTTGCTTGACAAATACCCGCAAGCAAAAAACAACCCTGATTATGAGCTTGAGCGCATCGGGCCACGTTGGATCGCCTTCAATGATGCCCGCGCCTACGCCCTGTTGGGCGATCCGGCGGTGCGCATTGTGGCGGATAAGAAGGGGGATGCGGGGGATGGCTTCCCATAGACATCAAGTGTAGGGCTGTCGCCCTACAACCCGCTACTGAGGCAAGTCGCAAGCCCTAATCTATTTTGGCTCTCTAGGATTTCCTAGGATAAAACATTTGTGCTTCAGCAGGCATGGCTTCCTGACGGGCTAAAACAGAGGCGGCTCCCACGATTTCGGCTGAAAACCGGATAAAAGCCCGGGAGATCCTAGAGAGCCAAATTTTCCCTTCTGGCGGGGTTTAAGGGGCCGCAGGCCCCTTAAGTTAATGCGCATGTAGCCGGGGAGCCCCCAGGGGCACGGCAGCGCCGTGGCCCTACACCGCGTTCCTTTTCAACAGAACCTGAAGCTCTTCAATGCTCAACGGAGGAGAACGGCGATGAAGCATAGCATGGCAGTTAGGGCACACGGGACGTAAATCTCTGATAGGGTCAACCTCGTACTCTTTTGCAATCTCAGAAATGGGGCAGAGATGGTGTACATGAATAAAGCCCTCGCCTAATTTCCCGAACACATCACCAAAATTAAATCCACAAGTAAAGCAACTTGTTCCATAGTAAGCTATGCACCTTTGGCGAGCTTGGGGGCTGCGTTCGTAAGCATTAACTGAAATTTTGCAGACTGCACCTTCTCGGAAAGCTGTAGTCCCATCAACTTCGTCCGGAAACGTGACCGATGAAAAACGTTCAGGTGTAACCCAACTCAAAACTTCGAGAGCTTCTGCAACTTCTGGGTGCATTTCCCAAAAAAATCGATAGGGATTGCGCTCTTCATATCCACTAGACCATACAGACCACCATCGATGTGTACCAACTTCTCGCTGACTTGGCTCAAAGCCTATTGCCTCACAGAATAACCGCCCTAGCCGACCATACATTAGGTTGATCGTGCCGCGTCCGCTCTCAATGCCGATTAACTCTGCAAGTTGGGTCGCTGTAACAGTGCGATTTGGGGCATAATACTGCTCTTGTAGTAAACGAAGCTGTAATTCGCTAATACGAGAACGGATCGCCGACAAACCTGATACATATTTGTCAATAGTTGGTATTGTACTTAGTTTAAAAACATGAATCATACGTATCCTCTCCATCGCATGGCATCGCAGCACTACCCCCCATGCCCATGGACTTATGCGGTTTGCGGCCCCTAAAACCCCGTCGGAAGGGAAAATTTTCCGGGTGCCATGCCCCTTCGACTAGGCTCAGGGCAAGCCCAAACCTCCGCCGACAGGCTTAAGTTACTGCGTATGGCACTACCCCCCCACGCGCACAAAATAGCTCGTAAATTCGTCTGCGTAGCGTAATGCCCACGCATTGGGGCGTTCGTTGGCCCAGGTGACGAGCGCTGTCTGTTCGCTGTTGCTGAGCAGCAGCCCGTCAATCGCGTAGGTGGCAAGAAGGCGCTCGACATCTTGGGCGGCTGAGAGTTGTTGGTACTCACGCCACTGTGCAAAGGGGTAGAGTTCAATGCGCGGATCGGCCCAGACTGGTTGCTCCGGTGCGGCCCAGATCAAATAACTACCCATGCTCATGGCATGAAAGAGGCGCTGCGGGCGCTCGGCGTCGCGCTGCATGAATTCCACTGCTGCCACCGGCGTCTCAACGGCGATCAGGCTGCCCACTTCGGGCGGCAACCCCAGTGCGGGTTTCACCCAAGGGAGCGCGAGCAGCAAGAAGAGAGCGATGAAGCCGATCAGTACGCCGTTGAGCAGCGGCATGCCCTGGAAGGCCGGCGTTACCCGGCGCTCGCCGGAGCGCCACAACACCAACTGGCGTGTGAAGAGCGGCGTGGCCACGGCAACAAACCAGAGGTTGTTGCGCGCCGCGCCCAGGGCCAGCCAGAGCAAGGCGACCGCCATCAGCATCTCGACCGGATCGGGACGTTTGCGGGCGTAGCTCAGGATGACCATGCCGACGATGACAAAGATGAAGAAGATCGCGCCATTCGCCGTGCGAATCGTCGGCGGCGCCCACTCCGTCACCAGTTGGGTCACCTGCGAGCTACCGAGCAGGTTGCGCACGTAGGCCAATACCGCGAAGCCCGTCGGGTTGAGCAGCCAACTCAGGCCAGTAAGGATGCCCACGGGAATCAGGTGCCACAGTGGCGGCAGGGCTGGGTTGTTCTCAGGCGGGCTAAACCAGCGGCGCAGCAATTCACCCACGAAGGTGAGCGCGATCAGAACGCCCCCCAAGACAAATGAGCCGTGCAGGTTGACCCAGAGGCTACCAAAGATCGGCAAGAGCAGCAGCGGCGGCCAGAGGCCGCTGGCGCGCTGGCCACGCGGATCGCGCCAAGCGGTTAGTATATAAAGGTAGATGATAAAGAGCGGAATGGCGTAGCTCTGCGGACGCACGAGCCAATTGTCGAAGGATGCTGGCAGGGTGCCCAGGAGCAGCACGCCGACACTGAGGCGCACCGCGCCGCTACGCCGGATGCTCAGGCGCAACAGCAGGCCATAGGCGGCGGCCAACATGATCGCCTGCACCAAGATCGTCAGCGGCGCACCGCCGAGCGCAAAGATCTGGTACATGAGCACCTGCGCCAACCAGCTTTGGTTGTAGAAGGCCGCGCCCGCCTGGGTAAACGAAAAACTATCCACCGTAGGAATCTGCCCCGTCGTCATAATCACCCGCCCCGTCGCCATATGCCACCAGAAATCGTGAGGCTGAATAGGCGTGAGCAGCAGACGCAGGGCAATAAACGCCACCCCGGCAAAGAGCCAGACGTGATCAAGTGTGAGGGTGCGCTGGGGCATAGTGTGACCCTTGGCTGGGCGGCTACCGGCACGCCTGGGCCACCAACGCCACCTCTTCGCGGCGCAATTCGGGGTAGAGCGGCAGCGAGAGGATTTGGCTGGCGAGCCGTTCGGTTACTGGCAGGGCGCCGGGTTGGTAGCCCAGGTGTTGGTAGGCGGGTTGCAGGTGGGTGGGCAGCGGGTAGTGAATGTCGCAGCCAATACCGGCGGCCAGCAGTTGTTGGCGCAGGGCATCGCGCTGCGCACTTTCGACCACAAAGAGGTGGTAGACATGGCCGGGTTCGTCGGCGGGGAGGGTCAAGGGCAAACCGGCGAGCAATTCATTGTACCAGCCGGCCCGTTCGGCCCGCGCCCGATTCCAGGCTTCTAGGTGGCGCAACTTGAGGCGCAACACCGCCGCTTGGATCTCATCGAGACGCGAATTGCGCCCGCCCAATGCGCTAGTGACATACTTTTTGTCCCAGCCATACATGCGCAACGAGCGCAAATGGGCAGCCAGCGCCACATCGTCGGTGGTCAGCGCCCCGCCATCGCCCAGCGCCCCCAGATTCTTCGAGGGATAGAAGCTAAAACAGGCCACATCGCCCCACGCCCCGGCGCGGCGGGGGTGCCCTGCAACCTCCTGCCAAGCGCCGTGGGCTTGGGCGGCATCTTCGATCAGCGCAAGACCATGGGCCCGTGCGAGCGCATAGATCGCGGGCATATCCGCCAGACGCCCGTAGAGGTGTACCGGCAAGATCGCTTTGGTGCGCGGCGTTAATGCCGCTTCGATCAGGTTCGGATCGAGGTTGTGGGTTTGCGGATCAACATCCACAAAGACGGGCCGCGCCCCAGCCTGCAAGATCGCCGCCGCCTGGTAGATACATGCATTCGCCACGGTGATGACTTCATCGCCGGGGCCAATCTCCAAGGCGACCAGGGCCAAATAGAGCGCCTCAAAGCCATTCGCCACGCCAACGCAGTGCGCAGTGCCGCAATAGGCTGCAAACTCCGCCTCGAATTGGCGCACCTCTTCGCCCAAGACATACCAGCCCCCGGCGGCAACACGCAGCAGCGCTGCGTTCAGATCCTCGCCCAGTGCTGCCGCCTGGCGCGCCAGATCGCCAAAGGGAACCTGTGGGGTTGTCATGGGAGCATACCTTTCAGTTCACGCCAAGGCTAGGAATTGCGGATAAGACGGGTTTCTCGACGCAAAAATGCAACGTTTTCGGCGGTAGTTGCGCCAGCCTTTAGGGACAATACGTTTCAAATAAGAGGGATTTCTTGACGCAAAGGCGCAAGGGCGCAACGTTTTGGGCGTAGGCATGCCCAATCTTAGCGGCTTTGCGTGAGCTTATTTGAAAGGTATTGCCCTTAGACATGGTTCGTGGCAACTTTACCGTTTGCGCCAATAGGTAGTGGGTAGTGCCGACTTTAGTCGGCTTCCCATTGTTGCCAAAGACCTCAGCCGACTAAAGTCGGCACTACGATTGTAAAGCGCGAAGCCCCTTGCTGAAACCATCCCTAACAAACGGTACTAGCGGGTTATCGCCTCCCGTCTCTCGCCTCTTGCCTCCCGCCTCTCGGCTACCCTTGCAGCGCCGCCTCCATCCAGGCTTGCAGCGCGCGCACGCCATCGGGGTGGATGCCGTGGCCCATCGGGTACTCGTGGTAGACGTGCTTGACTGGCATTTTACTCAGCGCATCGCGGGTGGCATGGGCCGCACTCACCGGGATCACATCATCAACCGTGCCGTGCATCTGGATGATAGGCATGCCCGTGAGCGCCGCAGGCAATTCGCTAGGCGTCAATTCGGGATCGAGGTAGCCACTGAGCGCCATGATGCCCGCCATCGTTTCAGGGCGACGCATCGCTAGAGCCAGGCTCATGATCGCCCCTTGGCTAAAGCCAAGAATGTAGGTACGCTGCGGATCGGTGCCGAGGCGTTCGGGCAGGCTAGGGACAAAACGTTCGAGCAGATCCAAGGCCTGCGTCCGCGACGGCTTGTCGGGAATGAGGCGCCCGGGCACGCCCCCCAGGTGGTACCAGGCGAACCCGCCCCAGGGGAGGGCCAAGGGGGCGCGGGCGCTCACAATGTGCAGACGGGGATCGAAATAATCGGCCAGATCGAAGAGATCGTGTTCATTCGCGCCATAGCCGTGCAACAGCAACAACAGCGGCGGGCGCTCACTCGCCGCGCGGGGCTTACGCTCAATCGTATGGATCGTCGTCATGGAATCACCAATTCCTGACCCAAGCGCAGATTATCGGCCTGCTCGGGCGTCAGATTATTCGCTTGCAACAGATCGGCAACACTCACCCCAAAACGTTCGGCAATGCCACGGAAGGTATCACCCTCCGCCACCGTATAGCGCTGCGGCTCAACCGCCGCAGGCGGTGCTGGCTCTGGTTCGGGCGCTGGCTCTGGGGTAGGCTCCAGGGTGGGCTCCGGCTCGGGCGTTGGTTCGGGAATTGCTGTGGGTGCCAGGGTGGGGCGCGGCGTGGGTGTCACCGAAGGGCGCGGCGTCAGCGTGGGCGGCGCAAAGGGCGTGGGCGCGGCAGTGCCTTCAGGCGGCACTGGCGGTGCAACATCCACAGGGGGCAGGGTAAAACCATCGCTGCGGCGCGCACTGGGCAGCAGCAGCGTCAGATCGCCAACGCGCAGCATACCAACTTCCGCGCGCGAAAGGGCCAACGTGGCCGCAATCGCCAGCGCGAAGATCAAGCCTGCGCCAACGAACAGCCCCCGTACCCCCAACTGTGCATTGAACAAGCGCAACAGCAGTGCCGCCGGCACCGGCAGCACGAGCGCACTAAAGAGGAGCAAGTAGACAACAGTTGATGACATAGCGGGAGTATTGTACCACTTCTGTTTGTTGCGTTTTGGCGGCTTCGCCGCCAAAACGCAACAAACAGAAGGTTTGCGGGGGGCGGTGCCCCCGCGCCCCATGCGCAGTAACGTAAGGGGCCTGCGGCCCCTTAAACCCCGCCGGAAGGGGAAAGGGATCGGGGGCCAAGCCCCCGATCCCCCGCCGGAAGGCCCACCAGAGGCTTACGTTACTGCGTGTGGGGCGGTGCCCCCGCCGGGCGGGGGTTCGGGGGCTTGGCCCCCGAAAAACACTTTTTATTCGCTTTTGGCGGCGAAGCCCCCAAAAGCGAATAAAAAAACCAGGGTGTGGGGCGCA
>RSAS01000683.1 GCA_003934145.1 Candidatus Viridilinea halotolerans
CCTCCCGCCTCCCGCCTCCTCGTCGGCATCGGCCTAGTCCTGCTTATGGCGTTATGGAGCGGTTTTCAGGCTGGGGGCGACTATGTGTTACGCAACCAGTCACCCGATGAGGTAGCTGCGGTGGCGTTGGTGCGGGCGTTTGCGCCCAATGAGCTTTTGGCCACTCATCTTCCGGCGCGTGTCGCGCTGGCCAATTATTCGGCGCTGGCGCACCAAGTGGTGGCTTGGCCCGAGGGGCTGAGGGATGGACGCACGCTTACTGCCGCTGATCTCGCTGCTGCCCGGCAGCGCGGTGCTACCTACTTGCTCTGGGATACGGCTGCGGGTTCGCCGCCAGTGTCGGCTACGTTTGTGGCGACAAGTGGTCGGTATGGGTTGTATCGTTTGTAGGGGCTGGCGATCAAGAAGGAGGCATATCGAGCCAAGCGGTCAGCGCAGCCAGATCGCCAAAATCCAAGAGATCCTCACTCAACACCAACAACTGCGCCGGTGTAAGCGCAAGCACCCGCGCCTGCACTGCTTGGGGCATCTCCCCACAGCGACGAGTCAACAAACGCAGGACAAGCTCTTGGCGTTCTTCGATGCGCCCCTCAACGCGCCCCTTTTTGATGCCAATGCGCTCAACACTGCTAATGTACGGCATTTGTTGTGTCTCCTCCCATTGTTCCAACTCATTCCAGAATTGATCACTCAGATCTTCGGGTAATTCAAGCAGCCAGTCGATGAAGTGGAAGAGGCGTATGATCGTTGCTCTATCATAGCCCAGTTTGTAGAGGCGGCGCGTCAGAATGAAAGGGTGCGAGATTTTCGCACACGGTAGCGTGATTATAGCCTATTTGTTCGCAAATGTCAAGAACTTTAGTTTTTATTTGCCGCATTGGAGGTGCGGGGGCCATGCCCCCAAACCCCCGCCGGCAGGCCCACCAGAGGCTTAAGTTCATGCGTATGGGAACCAGGTTCCCCCACATGCCCTTGCGGGCGCGCGGGCGGCTGCACCGCCTAGCGGGGCGTGGGGGAACCTGGTTCCCCCACATGCCCTTGCGGGCGCGGGCGGCTAAAGCCCAAAGAGATCGCGGTCGCTAATGGTTTGGGCCACCTGATCGAGCAGACGATCAACCAGCGTTACTGCGCCGGCGGGGGCATCCATGATACCGGCGGCTTCGGCGGCGGCGCGGCGCAGGGCGTGAACGGTGGCGGCGGTGGTGAGTTTGAGCAGGCTGTGGCGCGCTATTTCGCGGAATTGGGCGATGGGGGCCGTTTCGGGCGAGAAGATGAGTAGCCCGGTGAAGGCGCGTAGCAGGTGGCTGCACCCCGCTTCGTAGCGCTCTTGGCCAAAGGCTGCAAGGGTGTATTGCAATTCGATCTGCGCGAAGCGCAACCAGTAAATACGCAATTCCCGCGTCGTGTCCGACTCGTTGAAGCCCTGCGCCATCTGGAGGTTCGCCGGGAGGAGGCTGTAGGCCGCGTCGAGCAGCGTCAGCGCCTGCGCATAGTCTCCTTGGTCGTTCAGGATCGAGGCATTGGCTTCGAGCAGATTGCAGCGCAGCACCGGCGGTGTCTTGGCGGTGGTGAGCGCCCGTGCCTCTTGGATGATCGCGAGGCTCTCGTTGCGTTGCGCGGCACCGCTGCCGCGGCTATCGCGATCGCGTGCCCAGTCGCGGAGCGAGCGGGCGAGCGAGGCGCGCACTTCGATGCGCCGCGTCAACTCGCCTTCGGCATCAAAGGCACGAATCGCTTCGCGGTAGGCTTGGGCGGCTAGGGCGTACTCCCCGTCGCGCTGCACGGGATCGCTGCACGCTGCGGCGATACGGCTGCGGATGCGCCCCAATGCATTGTGGTTGAGCCCCTGGGCGCGGATGCTGTCGAAGGGGGCCAAGAGCCGCTGCGCTTCGAGCGCACAGCGCAAGGCGCGCTCGTTTTGGCCCAGGTCGGCGAAGATGTGCGCTTGGACGTTGTAGGTCATGCCGACGCGATAGACGATGCCGGTGCGGGTGACGAGGTTGAGGGTGCGTTCCAGCGAGAGTAGCCCGCGCTGCGAATCGCCCTGACGACTGAGCGCATAACCTAAGTTGGTTAGGGTCACTGCCTGCAGACTCTCGACTTCCGGGCCGAGTTGGCGGTAGAGCAGAATCGCTTCGCTATACTTGGCAATCGCACTCTCGAGCCGGTCGCGGGTGCGTTCAAAATAGCCCCAATAGTTGTAGGCATTGGCCAGAATCAGGCGCGCATAGGCTGCATCGCTATCATCGGCGGGGGCGGTGGCCAGCAGTTGGCTCAGGGCAGCGCACAGCGCCGTGTAGTTCTGCGTGATCTGGATGCCCCGCGGCGCCCGCTCGGCGATGTAGATCTCTGCCTGCAACTGCGCCGCCTCAAGGTCGCAGCGCGCCAGTTGGTAGTTGTCGTAGATCGCACGGTAGCGCTCACGCACCCGTTCGGCGATGCGGATCGCATCCATGTAACTGTCGGCCCCGGGCAGGTGGGCGTTGATGCGCCGCGCCACCCAGCGGATGCCATCTTCGTAGACAATGCGTTCCCAGGTGAGGTTGCTCAGTTTGAGGTGGGCACGGTAGCGTTCGCCCCATTTGGTTTGTGGTTCAAAAAAACGCGCCAATTCATCTTGTAATTGCGCGTCAAAATCATAATCACGCGCCGCAATCGCATGGCTCAAGAGTTCGCGGTAGCTCTGGTAGCCCTGTTGCGGATTGAGCGCCAGTTGATAGAAGAGGCGTTCAATCTTGAGGCTCTGAAGTTGCTGTTGCAGTTGGGCATAACCCAACAAGGGCCCGTCGCTGCTGGCCAGTTCGGACTGAAGCATGGCCATGCGCGCTTGGAGGAGATCATTGGTACGGGCAATCTCTTCGTTGAGGTAGCCAATCGCGCTACGCCACCAGATCGCGGTTTGCTGCGCTCCAATGCGATCCAGCAGCAATTCATACATTTCATCGTGGAGCATGATGCCATGCTCGCCGATGCGCTTCACAAAGACAAACTGGGCAAAATGTTCAAGTTCAGCCGCCACCTCACTCGGCACCATCTGGTGATCTTCGCTGGCGACGATGCGTTCGAGCAGGCCACTACGCAGCCCTTTGCGCAGGTAGACGGCGCGTGCCAACATCTGGGCCATTGCGGGGCGGCGCGTGAAGAGATCGCCAACGATAAAGTCTACAAAATGTTCACTCAGCGTCTCGCGGTAGGCTGAATTTTCTGCATCAAAGCCGGCAGGCAAGGCCAACAGATCGATCAGTTCGTGCTGGGTACAGGCGAGAGCAATCGCCAACAAGACCGGACGGCCCGCACTGATGCGGTGCAGCACCTCAATCTTTTCTTCATCAAATTCGCTAAGATCTGCAAATTCACTGGTGATATACGAGGTGGTCTCTTCGAGCGTAAAGGGGGCCAGCGATACCACATGCAAAGCGGCACCAAGCGCGGAGGCAAAGAGTTGGCGCTGCAACTCACGCGGGCGTCCTGCCATAAACACAGTGGTGTTGGGTAAGCGGCAGAGCAACTGCGCGAGCCAACCCTCGAGGCGGCCCATTTCACGAAAATCAAATTCAGCCGCTTCGGGAATAGCCGGATGGATCTTTTCGAGCGTGTCAATTAAGAGTACAATACGATAACGATTGGCGAGCGTTTGATATTCTGCCAGAAAGATCTTTTCTAGCTTCTGACGCTGATCAGCGGCGGAACCTTCACCCATATGGGCATAGAAGTGTTCCAAGGCGGCCAGAAAGGCGGCAAAGGGGTTGTGGTTGCTTGGGTGCGAGGCATGCGCCTGCTGAAGCTGGCGCGCAATGCTCGAGAGCAGTCGGGCTTGGCCCTGGTGGTGCGACAGGTAGAGATCGAGTACATCAGTGCAGAGGCAAACGGGGCGTTCGTCGCACAACGCGCGGGCCTCGTGCAACAAGCGGGTCTTACCAATCCCTCCCGGCCCCTCAAAGAGCAGAACGCGGAGTTGGTCGGTAGGGGCAGCGAGCGCCTCAAGCATCAGCACCTGTTCTTGTTGGCGTCCGATGAGCCTGCGGGCACTGCGCAGATATTCCTCTGGATGAGGGGCCATGCCTGCTTCCTTGGTCTCTATGGGTGGGGTAGATTGCTGGGGGGCCAAGCCATCCCAGACCCTTCTGGAAAACTACGTGTCAGCTTACACCAATTCTGCCATGGTTTGATCCAGAATCGCCACAAGCGCGGCAAGATTGGGCGTCTGATCATCAAACGCAGCCGACTGGTCAAAATCGGTGAGGAGACGGTTGCGCAGGGCATTCAGGGCCGCGTAATCCACCTGCTGGCCATCGGGGCTAACAAGGTAGGTGCGCACAAAATGGCGCAACAGATCGGCTGCCGTTGTCCCATTGGTATGCTGGCGCTCCATGGTATGCCAGAGCAGTTCGGCGAGGTGGAGGTGGCGGGCCACAATGACTTCGTCGAGCATCTGGCGATAGTAGCTACACGCAAGCTGTTGGATCTGCTGGTAGCGTTGGGGATCATGATAGCGCAACCCTTTGGCGATGATCTGACGCAACATAGGCACCACGCGCCACGAGTTGCTCTGCTGCTCCCACACGACGAGATCGAGTTCTTGCAATTGGCGCACGAGCATCAACTGGAAGGCTTGATTGCGCGGCTGTTCGGGCGGGGCGCAGAGGGTAAGCAGTTGTTGCAAGAGGGGAATGGTAAATTCGCGGGCGACGGCGAGCGTCTCGCAGGCGCAGCGCAGATCGTTGGTCAATTCGGGGCCAACGCGCGCATAGAGTTGTTGCGCGATGCGGGCGAGCAATTCGCCCTGGGTGGCATCCGACCAACGAAGCGGATCGGGGGCCTCTTCCAACAGCACACGGGCGACCGCGTTGGCCAAGGGCAGGCCACGGGTGAAGGGATAGAGGGTGGCGGCAACGCTCTGGGTGAGTGCGAGGTGGTTTGCCGTCTCTTGGAGACTCAACGGCGTCAGGGCACGACTTTCGGCGCGGCGGCGCGTATCCAGTTCGCGCCAGCGCAGGGGCGCGTGGCTGGTAATGGGGGCCACGAGGCGATTGGCGCGCACTAGCGGCAACAGAAGGCCGCGCTCGATCCAGCCAAAGGCGAGCGTGGCATGGCGCTCTTCGGCCTCAATGAGGAGCAGAATCGGCGCACGCCGCCGCAGCAGTGCGGCAGCACAGGCAGCTAGGGCACCATCGGCGGTGGCGTCATCGGGGGGCAACTCGCCATCGGCGGGATGCAATTGGTGAATAATAGCCTGGCGCGCCGCAAGCGTCAGCGCCTTGGCTTCCATGGGCAGCGCGGGCAGGCGGAGCGTCAGACAGACGAGATCCTCGTACGCTGTAGCGCGCTGGGCTAACTCCTGCAGCAAGGCGCTCTTGCCAATGCCATACACCCCGCAGAGGTTGAGCAGACAGATCTGGGGCGCTGTACCATGGCAGAGCGCATGGATGTGCTGAAGGACGTACTCTACCTCGGCTCTACGGCCAACGAAGGGCGTGCGTGCTTCCATGATCCTGCCTAGTCCATATCTTTCTTGCCCGTGACAATTAGGGTGTTTCATGAACGCGCCATGCCACGGGTTTTATCTATTGGGTGTGACCAAAATCTGTAGGGCTACGCCCGGCATCCCGCCCGACGGTGGGGGGGATGCGCGGGAACCTGGTTCCCGCACCCCCCTAACGGTGTCTGAGTATTGTGATAGCAACTACAAAGATACGCAAGGATGTGAATAGGGATGTTAGGGGGATGTTGGGGGAAGTGGGAAACAGAAGAACAGAAGAACAGGAGAACAGAGGGAAGAAGCTTTCAGGATACTGCTGGTAAAGGGATGGTGCGCCGCCACGGGAGGGGATGTCACGGCAGCGCAGCCACAGAACCAATTTAAGGCAATGAAGCAAAAGGTACCCGGTTGCTCATAAAACACGGTCATGCTGAGTATTACATGGCCCGCGATCCAGTGGCCCGTGAGAAGTGCGGGGGCTTCGCCAAGCTCAGCCAGCGTAGGGGCATGGCCCATACCGCATGAACGTAAGCCCCTAGCGGGCCTTCCGGCGGGGGTTCGGGGGCATGGCCCAATACGTTTCAAATAAGACCTCACAGGTCTGCTCTTCTGCACTGGAACGCCATCAGCAAAGACCTGTGAGGTCTATGCTCTCCCTTATTTGAAAGGTATTGGGGCATTGGCCCCCGAAAAAACACCCTTCCGGCGGGGTTTAAGGGGCCGCAGGCCCCTTAACTTAATGCCCATGGGGCATGGCCCCCGCAAAACCCCCATCGCAGTGGGGAGGATGCGGAGGGCGTAGCCCTCCGCATCCTCCCCACAAACGGGAAAGCCGATCGCCGCAAGGCGAAACCCATTTGGAAAGGTGTCATACACCCAAGCGCTCCAGCAGCAGACAGTAGGCCCCTTGGCCCTTGCGGAAACTCTCTAGGCGGAAGAACTCGTCGGGGGAGTGAATGCGCTCGTCGGGCAGGCCAAAGCCAAAACTGGCGGTGTAGACGCCCAAATGCTGCGCAAAGAGCGTACAGACGGGGATGGAACCGCCCGTGCGCACTTCGTAGGGCTCGCGCCCGTAGAGTTCGCGCAGCACCTCGCGCACCACCTGGTTGCCCTGAAAGTCGGCGGGGGCGAGGTAGGGGTAGGCGTGCGAATCGAGCACCTGGAGACTCACCGTGACGCCGGGCGGCGTGTGGCGCTCGATGTGGGCGCGTAGCAACGCCACAATCTGATCGGGGTCTTGGTCGGCCACGAGGCGACAGGTGATCTTGGCGTGGGCCGCGCTGGGCAGCACCGTCTTGGTACCCGCATCCTGGAACCCCCCCCAGATGCCATTGACTTCGAGCGTCGGGCGCGCCCAATTGGCCTCCACGGGGCTAAAACCCGCCTCGCCAAAGAGCGCAGGCACCTGAAGATCCTTTTTGGTCGCCTCGGCATCAAACGGCACCGCCGCAATCTTGGTGCGATCCTCGGCGCTCAGCGGGCGCACTTGGTCGTAGAAACCCTCAACGGTAATCACGCCATCGTGCGCGCGCATCGAGGCCAAAAGCATCACCAAGGCGTGAATGGGGTTCATGATGATCCCGCCATACATGCCGCTGTGCAGATCCATCACCGGCCCCTTGACGTCGATCTGCAAGCCACAGATGCCGCGCAGCCCCACGAGAATGATCGGCTCGGTGAGGCTCATCTGGCCACCGTCGGCATTCAGCACCAGATCGCAAGCGAAACGCTCTTTGTGCTGCGGCAAGAACGCACCAAGTTGCGGGCTACCGATCTCCTCTTGGCCCTCAAAAAAGACCTTCACATTCACCGGCAACCGACCTGTGCTTTGCAGCAGCGCCTCTAGTGCCAAGATCGGCACCAACATATTGCCCTTATCATCGCTGGCCCCGCGCGCATAGACACAGCCATCCTCAACGTGGGGTGCAAAGGGCGGATGCGTCCAGAGTTCCACCGGATCAACCGGCTGCACATCAAAGTGACCATAGATCAGCACCGTCGGCTTGCCCGGCGCATGGAGCCAATCGGCATAAACGACCGGATGGCCGCCCGTAGGCAAAATGGTGCAATG
This sequence comes from Candidatus Viridilinea halotolerans, assembly GCA_003934145.1. Taxonomy (GTDB): domain Bacteria; phylum Chloroflexota; class Chloroflexia; order Chloroflexales; family Chloroflexaceae; genus Viridilinea; species Viridilinea halotolerans. The sequence goes on from RSAS01000683.1 coordinate 7,551, forward strand.
CTCCAAACCCGCCGCCGTCACCCGTGCCGCGACCCACTCAGCGGCGCGCTGCACATCGGGCGCATGCTCAGGAATGGCCGAAATACTCGGAATGCGCAAAAAATCCAACAACTCAGCGCTAAAGCGCGCCTCGTGCGCGTCGAGGTAGGCTTGCCATACGGTCATGGGGTGGCTCCTTATAATGTAAGTGAAGGATACAGAAGTCATAGTACTACAGTTACAACCCCGCCTGCGGGAAAGTTTGGGGTCTACGCCCACACGTATGAACGCAAACCTCTAGCGGGGGCTGTGCCACCGCAAACCTCCCCGTGCGGCGGGGGCGCGGGGGCCAGGCCCCAATACGTTTCAAATAAGACCTCACAGGTCTGCTCTTCTGCACTGGAA
>RSAS01000841.1 GCA_003934145.1 Candidatus Viridilinea halotolerans
TTGCAATGCGATTCCAGAAGGGGGCGCACACGTTTTCTGTCCGCCCTTAAACCCCAGCGGGGGGAGGAGTCCGGCTCCCTCCCCCCAGCGGGTTTAAGGGCGGACAGAACATTCGCTCCGCAAGTCGCACATAGGTGATGGGGATGCCACGGATGGCCCTCACCCCCTGCCCCCTCTCCCACGTTGTGGGAGAGGGGGGGATGTGTTACAGTTTTTGGCGTTGCTATGAGTTCTTTTGTGGCAACGTACATGTTTTCTGTCTGCCCCCAAACCTGACGGGGAGGGGGTTGGGGGCGCATGCGCATTACGTTAAGCCCCTGGCGGGGGTTTGGGGGAGGCAAAGCCTCCCCCAAAAAAAGTTTTTTTGGGGCGTAGCCCCCCAGGCGGGTTTTAGGGCGACAGCCCTAAACTTACTGCGTATGGGGTTTGGGGCGTAGCCCCAACAATGCACTCTGGTGGTGTGGCGGCGCAGCCGTCACACCACCACGATAACAGAGAGATCCATGAATAAAAAACTCACCATTGCGGTACTCTTTGGCGGGCAGAGCGGCGAACACGAGGTGTCGCTGGTTTCGGCGCAGGCGGTGATGGCGGCGCTCGATCCGGCGCGCTACACGGTTTTGCCGGTGGGCATTAGCAAAGAGGGGCGTTGGATCGCCGGAACGGGGGCGCACGCGGCGTTGTTGGCTGCCGCTGATCAGACGCGCCTGCCAAGCAGTTTGACGGTGACCGCGCACGAGCCGGGTGATCTGATCGAGAATTTCTCGTTCTTTGCACCGCCTGTGCCGCTTGATGTGGTCTTTCCGGTGTTGCACGGGCCAATGGGTGAGGATGGAACGGTGCAGGGCTTGCTCGAATTGGCGGGCTTGCCCTATGTCGGCTGTGGCGTGGCCGCGAGCGCGGTGGGCCTGGATAAGGCGCTGATGAAGGCCGCGTTTGCGGCTGCGGGTCTACCGTTGTTGCCCTGGCTGTTGGTGCGGCGTAGTGCCTTTGAATCGGAACCCGGAGAGATTTGTGCGCAGATTGAGGCGGCATTGCGCTACCCGGTCTTTGTGAAGCCCGCCAATATGGGCAGCAGCGTGGGGGTGGGCAAGGCCAATGATCAGAATGCGTTGCTGGCGGCGCTGAGCGATGCGGCGCGCTACGACCGGCGCATCGTTGTCGAGCAGGGCATCCCCGCCCGCGAGCTTGAAGTGAGTGTGTTGGGCAACGAAGAGGTGGCGACGAGTGTGGTGGGTGAAGTGGTTCCATCGGGCGAGTGGTACGACTATGCCGCCAAATACCTCCACGGTGCTTCGCAAATCACCATCCCGGCCAGTATTGAGCCAGCCCTAGCCGAGCAGGTGACGCGGTTGGCGATTGCCGCCTTTCACGCCATTGATGGCGCGGGGCTGTCACGCGTAGACTTTTTGCTCGATAAAGAGCGGGGCGAGCTCTGGTTGAACGAAGTAAATACCATGCCTGGTTTTACACCCATCAGCATGTACGCTAAGATGTGGGCAGCCAGTGGGTTGGACTATCCAGCCTTGCTGGATCGTTTGGTGACGTTGGCACTTGAACGGAGTAGGTAATTTGGGGCTGCGCCCCAAACCCGCTTTTTTCTTCCGTTCTGGCGGCTTCGCTGCCAGAACGGAAG
>RSAS01000548.1 GCA_003934145.1 Candidatus Viridilinea halotolerans
GCGATTCCAGAAGGGGGCGCACACGTTTTCTGTCCGCCCTTAAACCGGCGGGGGCTTGGGGGCTTGGCCCCCAAAGAATCTCCCGCCGGGCGGGGGTTCGGGGGCTTGGCCCCCGAAAAATCTCCCCTTCCGGCGGGGTTTTAGGGGGCCGCAGGCCCCTTAACTAATACGTATGGGGCTTGGCCCCCAAAGAATCTCCCGCCGGGCGGGGGTTCGGGGGCTTGGCCCCCGAAAAATCTCCCCGCCCGGCGGGGTTTAAGGGGCCTGCGGCCCCTAAAGCTCATGCGCATGGGGCGAAGCCCCCAAAGGATCTCCCGCCCGGCGGGGGCTTGGGGGCTTGGCCCCCAAAGAATCTCCCGCCGGGCGGGGGTTCGAGGGCTTGGCCCCCGAAAAATCTCCCCGCCCGGCGGGGGCTTGGGGGCGAAGCCCCCAAACTATGACAACCATTATACCTTTGGTAGGTACACCTAGTAAACTTAGTTACCATGTATATCAGAACTTAGTATATACTAACAATACTATTTCAGACAACCCCAAGTTGCGGAATATCAACAAAGTGGCCAACGCCAGGGGAATGGTACAATGGCCCAGGCAGACGCCGAAGCGCCCCTAGCGACAAGGTAACACTTATGTCAACAATACCTTCTCTTGGCAGCATCATCGTTACTGGCGGTAGCCGCGGCATCGGAGCGGCGGTGGCGCTCCGTGTGGCGGCGCAAGGCCACCCGGTGGCGGTCAACTATGCCCGCGCCGCCGCCGCTGCGCAGCGCGTCGTAGCTGCGATCGTCGCGGCGGGCGGACGGGCCTGCGCCATCCAAGCCGATGTCGCCGATGAGCAGCAAGTACTAGAACTCTTCAGCGCAGCCGAAGCCCAACTCGGGCCACTCTACGGCCTCGTCAACAACGCAGGCATCACCGGACGCCTCGGTAAGCTCGTGGATCTCCCCGTGGAAGAACTGGCGCGCGTGATGGCGGTCAACGTGACGGGCAGCTTCCTCTGCGCCCGCGAAGCGGTACGGCGCCTGGCGACCGACCGTGGCGGGCGCGGTGGGGTCATCGTGAATCTCTCGTCGCGCGCCGCCAAGATCGGCGGTGCCAACGACTGGGTACACTACGCTGCGAGCAAAGGGGCAATTGACACCTTCACCCTCGGCCTGGCCCGCGAAGTCGCCGCCGCCGGCATCCGCGTCAACGCCGTCGCGCCGGGCCTGATCGACACCGAGATCCACGCCAGCGCTGGCGACCCCGAGCGGCTAGCGCGCATCGGTCCCAACATTCCGCTGGGCCGCCCCGGCAGCGCCGACGAGGTCGCCGCAGCGATCGTCTGGCTGCTCTCGCCTGCGGCGTCCTACGTCACCGGCGCCATCCTTGAGGTGGGCGGGGGGCGCTGAAGAAGGAATATGGAGCATTTTTGCGCCAAAAGCGTAACTTTTGCGCTACTTCTGCGGTACATGATATAGGGGAACCTAATGGTCAAACCTTCGCTTGGTGATTCATCCGGCAAATAGCCTTACAGGAGGGCTTGGGCGAGATTGGCCCTCTCAACAGCCTACCCACCGGGAAGAAATGAGGTTCATGTTGAAAATTCCAGCAACGACACAGAAACTACGTGGTGGTTACTACACCCCCGAACCAATCGCTACCTTTCTTGCTGATTGGGCAATTCAAGCACCGGATACCACAATTCTAGAGCCAAGTTGTGGTGATGGCAATATCCTTGAAGCCGCGCTCAATACCCTATCACGCAAAGGATTTTTGCATAACAAGCTCAACGAGATTCTATTTGGAGTCGAAATCGATGCGTTAGAAGCTGATAAAACTTTCTTTCGTGTCTCTAAACATGGTCTAGCGCGTAAAAACATCATTGTCGGCGACTTTTTTGCGTATTGTGCTGATTGCATTTCAGAGAACAGAAAATTTAACGCCATCATCGGTAATCCGCCCTTTATTCGCTATCAACATTTTCAAGAGGAACAGCGCACAATTGCTTTTGAGATCATGCGTCATGCTGGTCTCAAACCAAGCCGTTTAACCAATGCTTGGGTACCCTTCTTGGTAGCATCCACACTGCTCCTTAGTGAGCATGGAGGGCGTATTGGCATGGTGATTCCTGCCGAATTACTCCAAGTCAACTATGCGGCTGAGTTACGACGCTTTTTATCTAATCATTACAGCAAAGTAACGCTGCTTACGTTTAAGAAACTGGTTTTTCAGGGTATTCAGCAAGAAGTGGTCTTATTTCTTGGCGAAAAAAGCGACAATAACCATACTGGTATTCGTGTTATTGAATTAGATACTGTTGAAGATCTGATACAACATCAGCATACCGATTTTTCATTACATGAATTACGTCGTATGGATCATTCAAAAGATAAATGGGTGCAATATTTTTTAAACCAAAAAGAGATAGATTTACTGCGTACGCTGCGCACAAATAAACAAATTCATGTCACTGGCGACCTGATTGATGTGGATGTCGGCATTGTTACAGGTTTAAACGATTTTTTTATCCTGTCCGACGAGCAGCTTGATCAACTAAAAATCACCGAATTTACCCATCCCATTGTCACAAGATCAGCACATCTCCAGGGTTTGCGCTTCACCGAAGAGGATTTTACGCGCAATCGTCTGCAACAATTTTCGTGCTGGTTGTTAAATATACCACGTAACACTTTTTCTAAGCTGTCTGAAACTATACATTCATATATTGCATTCGGTGAAAGTATGGGCTATAATACCGGATATAAATGTCGTATCAGGGAAGAGTGGTATGTAGTTCCCTCAGTCTGGATTCCTGATGCATTTATGTTAAGACAAATTCATCAATACCCAAAAATTATTCTTAATAAATCTGGATCTACAAGTACCGATACAATACATAGAGTACGCATGCGTACACAACATGCTCCTGAACAACTCACCACGGCTTTTATTAACTCTATGACCTTTGCTTTCACAGAAATCACAGGTCGTAGCTATGGTGGAGGTGTCTTAGAACTAGAACCAAATGAAGCTGAGGTCTTGCCTATATCTATCCAAGGAATGCAGGCAATTGATCTGGAAAAGATTCATCAACTCATGCTAAGCGGAAAAATTCAAGATGCACTAGATTACAATGACAAGATACTTCTTAGCGATGGCCTTGGTTTAAGTAAGAACGAAGTCTCTTCGCTGCGTACTATTTGGCTTAAACTTTGTTATCGCAGAATTAATCGCAAGCATGTTAAAAAATGATATGGGTGTGACCAAGAATTGGAAAAAGAATGTGTGCGGAAATCTCGTCCTCGTGTATGCTCCCATCGCCCGGTGGGCATGGGCGTGGCGCCACGTTCGTTTAGAAAGATAATCTATGCCTGCTCTTTTGCCAATGCCTGCAATTATCATTACAGCAAGTCAACTTGCTGCTTTTGGCACTACTTGGATCAACAATAAAGGAGCACTTAGTCGCACTCCACCCTATTCATCAAGTGATCTAGGCAAAGTTTTCGATACGGCTGTCGCGAATGCTCTGGCCCAAATGCTTGGAAACATTCCAGTTATAAGACCAAATCCTAATGATCTTTTACCTCAACATCATAATTGTGTTGAATTAGGCCCGGTTCGTGTGATCGGAGGGGTGCGTCCGCAGAATTTTGATGTGGGCTATCGGCCTGATGGTATAAGATTTGCTTTTGATAGCAAAACGCTCAACGACGCCAAGAGTGTTGGTAAAAACTGGCAAAACATGGTTAATGATTTAGCTACAGAAGCCACAACAGTTCACACTCGTTTTCCTCATGCAATAGTGGCCTTTATGGTGGTTATTCCGACTCCTTGCCTCGTGGGCTCTAATCGTGTTGCAATGGTTGATACATTAGAACGTATTAGCCGACGTATCGGTATTGATGCCCCAAATCATTTGGCTGAAGCTATCTCATTGGCGTTGTGGGATCCTCATACAGGTAGTATCGATCCCAATCTTCCTGATTCTTCTTCAATTCTGCGGATCGAACAATTTTCTACTCAGATTGAGCAAGCTTATACAAGTCGTTATAAAGGTCTTCCACCTCATGTGAATTGATTTGGGTTTAACCAAAATCTGTGGGGTTGCACCCCCATGTGCATTAACTTAAGGGGCCTGCGGCCCCTAAAACCCCGCCGGAAGGGGAAATTTTTCGGGGGCCATGCCCCCGAACCCCCACCGGCAGCCCCGCCAGATGCTTACGTTCATGCATATGGGGCCTGGTCCCCGCAAAACCCCCAGCCCAGTGGGGAGGTGCGGAGGGCTAGCCCTCCGCACCTCCCCACAAACATGCTACGCACCAGGAGGCAACCATGCGCGCACACGCCCTGCAACACGTTCCCTTTGAAGGGCTGGGAAGCATTGAACCGTGGCTGCTGGCCAAGGGCTATACGCTTACCTATACCCAGTTTTTTGCCTCTGCGGATCTGCCCGACCCCCAAACCATTGATCTGCTGGTGATTATGGGCGGCCCGATGAGTGTGCATGATGAAGATGCGTTCCCTTGGCTTGCTTTGGAGAAGCAGTTTGTGCGTGAAACTATCGCGGCGGGCAAGGCCGTCTTGGGTGTCTGTCTTGGCGCACAAATGATTGCGAGCGCAATGGGCGCAAACGTCTGGCCCAATCCCGTCAAGGAGATTGGCTGGTTTCCCATTCAGGCGGTTGCTACGCCTACCAATGATGAGGTCTTCAATTTTCCGCCTGCGCAAGTGGTTTTTCATTGGCATGGCGAGACGTTTGATCTGCCGTCGGGCGCGTTGCGTCTTGCACGCAGTGAGGGCTGTGCTAACCAAGCCTTTCAACTGGGCCGGCGTATCATTGGGTTGCAATTCCACCTCGAAACTACGCCGCAGTCGGCCAACGAAATTGTCGTGAACTGTCGTGATGAGCTTGTGCCGGCACGGTATGTGCAAACCGCAGAGGAGATCCTGGCGGTCAGCCCAAGCCGCTATGCGGCGATCAATGCGCTGATGGATCAGATTTTAGCCTTTTTGTAACGGTAAAAAGTGAGTGCGCGGGAAGCTGGTTCCCGTGCGCACCCTTTCTACGCTTTTTGGTCATGGCGGTTGCAAAGTCCCAATAGGCTCAGGTAGCATCCGCAGCTTACGCAGATTGTTGTTTGGGTGTGACTGGAATCTGTAGGGCGGTGTCCTACAATCCCGCCGGACAGGGGGAAATGCGGGGGAACCTAGTTCCCCCGCACCCCCTACCTACACATTTTGGTCACACCCTTATTGTTTCCTCATCTGCGTAATCTGTGGACAATCAGGCGCACTTTGCAACCGCCATGCTTTTTGGTTACACCCCCTTGCAGCACCGGGGTGGCTATGTTACAATGGCCCCCGCGATGGCGACGTAGCAAAGTGGTAATGCAGCGGTCTGCAAAACCGCCACTCGCGGGTTCGATTCCCGCCGTCGCCTCCAGCCGAGCCTCGCCATTTTGGCGGGGCTTTTTTTGTGGGGGTGCCCACGCCCCCGGCGGGGGTTTGGGGCTTTGCCCCAACAGCGGGTTTTAGGGCTGCCGCCCTACATTTTATGCCCATGGCTCGCCGCAAGGCGCAACGCAACAGAATTTCTTGCAACCTATGCGCATTCTTTGTGCTCTAACCTACTATCGGCCCTATACGAGTGGCTTGACGATCTATGTTGAGCGGTTGGCTACGGCGTTGGCGCGGCGCGGACATAGTGTGACGGTGTTGACCGCGCAGTATGATCCGAGTCTGCCTGCGCGTGAACTGATGGACGGGGTGCGTGTGGTGCGCGCCCCGGTGTTGGCGCGGGTTAGTAAGGGGGTGATTATGCCCACCTTCGGCGGGCTTGCGACCGCGCTGGCGCTGACGCACGATGCGATGAGCCTCCATTTGCCGCAGTTTGATGCGCCCGGTTTGGCGCTGCGCGGGCGCTTGCGTGGCCAGCCGGTGGTGCTAACCTACCACAGCGATCTGCAATTGCCGCCGGGGATGTTCAATCGGGTGGCCAATCGGGTCGTGGATAGCGCCAACTTGGCCGCAGGCCATCTGGCGACGCGCATTGTCGCCTATACCCACGATTTTGCGGCCCATTCGCCCTTTTTGCGCCGCTTCAGCCGGAAGCTTGAGGTCATTCCGCCCCCCGTCGAAGTGGAGGCGGTGAGCGCGGAGGCGGTGGCGGCGCTCCGTGAGCGCTGGAATCTGCGCGGCCCTGTGATTGGTATGGCCGCCCGCCTTGCCGCCGAAAAGGGGGTGGAGGTGTTGCTCAAGGCGTTGCCGCGCATCATTGCCCACCACCCCAACGCACGCGTACTCTTCGCTGGCCCCCACGAGCAGGTGCTGGGCGAAGCGGCCTATGCGCGCCGCCTCGCGCCGGAGTTTGCGCGTTTTGCGCCCCACTGGACTTTTCTCGGAACGCTGGATGCGCAGGGGATGGCGGCTTTTTTCCATAATCTGGATGTGCTGGTGGTGCCTTCGCTCAACTCGACCGAGACCTTTGGCTTGGTGCAGGTTGAAGCGATGCTCTGTGGCACGCCTTCGGTGGCGAGCGCCCTGCCGGGCGTGCGCCAGCCCGTTCACCAGACGGGCATGGGTGAAGTTGTGCCCATCGGCGACGACGAAGCCCTCGCGGCGGCGCTCTTGCGCGTGATTGAATTGCGCGAACGCTACATTCGCCCGCGTGAAGTTATCGCAGCGAAATTCTCGACGGAGCGCACGGCGCTGGAGTATGAGCGGCTGTTTGCGCGTTTGGGTGCTCATATCAGTGACAAGTGACAAGTGGCGAGCAGGATCTACCGCAAGTCGGGGAAGGGTGCGCGCGGGAACTTGGTTCCCGCGCATAACCCAATTGGCATAAGACATGGTTCATAGTTACTTTACAGTTTAGTGCCACGCACCGCTTTCTGATGAGCTCGGGCTGACCCCTGAAACCTGACCCCTGAAACCTTGTCTAAGCAGTGAACTGAGTCACACGATGCAAGACTACCTTCGGCCCCATCTTTTGACCTTGCCCATCCACCGCGCCATGATCCGCTCGATTGAGGCGCGCCTCTTTGCCGAGTTGGCCCCGCAGTTGCCCGAGCCGATGGTGGACATCGGGAGTGGCGATGGCACGTTTGTGGAAATTGCCTTTCCAGGGAAGCGGGTCTATGGGATTGATCCGTTGCTACGCGATACGCGCGAGGCCGCTGGGCGCGGGGTTTATGCGGGGCTGAGCGTGGCCAATGGGCGGGCGTTGCCCTTTGGAGACAGCCAGTTTGCCAGTGCGATCTCTAATTGTGTGCTAGAGCATATCATTCCGCTCGACGAAACCTTGGCCGAGACGGCGCGCGTGCTGCGGCCTGGGGGCATCTTTGTGGCCTCGGTGGTGGGTGAGCGCTTTCCGCGTGACCTGTTGGGGACGTGGCTGTTGGAGCGGCTCGGTTTTGATGGCACGCCCTACGGCAATTGGTTCAACCGCATTTCGTACCATTTTAATACGCTCAGCCATACCGCTTGGTGCGAACGTTTTGCGCGCGCAGGCTTTACGCTGGTGGCTTCGCAGCCCTACATGAGCGCGGCAGCCCTGAAACTCTTCGATTTCAGCCACTACTACGGTGCGCCCGCGCTGCTCACGAAGCGCCTCACCGGGCGTTGGCTCTTGGCCCCGCCGTGTACGCCAAATTTGCTTTGGGAACCCCTCTTGCGCACAATTTATAATGCCCCGCCAGGGGCCGATGGGCCATACTATTTTTTTGTTTTGCGTAAGGATGGGTAGGTTGGGGGGGGTGTAGGGCTATCGCCTTGGGGAAAGGGTGTGCGCGGGAACCTGGTTCCCGCGCATCACATCCCCTGTGGGCGGGGCGTTTAAGAGCGGACAGAAAACGTGTGCGCCCCCTTCTGGAATCGCATTGCAACGCCAGGAAT
>RSAS01000915.1 GCA_003934145.1 Candidatus Viridilinea halotolerans
CGAGGGCGGGACGCCCTCGCTCCCAGGCCGCTAGCCGAATAAACCAGCAGTATCCCCTATTACTACAGTTGCATGCTGTGTCGGGGCACCTGGCGGGCCTGCTGGCGGGAGTTCAGGCTTGCCCTGAGCCTAGTCGAAGGGGCATGGCCCCCGAAAAATCTCCCCTTCCGGTGGAGTTTTAGGAACCGCAGGCCCCTAAAGTTCATGCGCATGGGGCGCGCAGCCCGAACCCCTAACGCACCACTACAATACGCAACGCCTCATCGCCATGGAGCGAACAGTACAACTCAAACGTTCCCGGACTCATGTAGCGTTGCACAAAACGCTGCCCAGGGGCCACGCGGTAGGGGCCAATCGTTAGCGGCTCGCTGTCATCATTGCGTACCACCAGGGTATCATGCTCACTCAAACGCAGAATGAGCTCCTGCGGAAAGAGATCAACCTCCTCACCCGCCGCGAGCGCCGCCGCCGTTCCTGGCGCCACCGTCACCACAAGGCTGCGTTGCGCCTCTTGGCGCTCATGGTACATCCAAAAAATGGTGCCGCCGATCGCCAGCACAACGCCCAGGCCAAGCAGCGCAAAACCAAAAGTACGTAGATTGTTCATACGGTAGGGATTCGAGGGCGGCGTGGCCGCCCCAAACCAGTCCTTTCTTGTTGTTGCGTGTTGGCGGCTTCGCCGCCAACACGCAACAATTAAGAAGGTTGCGGAGCCTGCGGCCCATGCGCAGCACGTTACGCCCCTGGCGGGGGTTTGGGGGAGGCGAAGCCTCTCCCAAACGAACTTTTTTGTTCCCTTAGACAAGGTTTCAGAAAGGGACTTTTCGCTTTACAATCGTAGTGCCGACTTTAGTCGGCTCCCCGTCGCACCCCAAGACCTCAGCCGACTAAAGTCGGCACTACCTAGGTGGCGCAAACTGTAAAGTTGCCACGAACCATGTCTTACTCGCGCACCAAAATGCGCAGATCGCTCACAATATCAGCCGCAGGCGTATTATGGGCATAGAGCGTCCGCCAGCGGCCCGCCTTGTCGATCAGATAGACAAAGCCCGAGTGGTCTATGGTATAAACCATCGCCGATTGGGGCATATCGCGCCGTTCGACGTGCACTCCATAATCTCGATAGATCGGTGCAAGTTCCTCTGGCTCGCCGTGCAAACCAATGAACGCGGGGTCGAAATGGGTGACATAGATTGCTAAGCGTTCCGGTAGATCTCGTTCCGGATCAACCGTGATCATCGCCACCTCAACATCCGCCGCTGCCGCGCCCAACTCGCGCTTCACCGTCGCCAAGTTGCTCAACTCAATCGGGCAGATGTCGGGGCATGAGGTGAAGCCAAAGTAGAGCAAGACCACCTTGTCTTGCTGTTCACTCAGCGTAAAGGGCTGGCCCGTATGGTCGGTCAGCGTAAAATCGGGCGCGGGCAGCGCCGGATCAAGCCTGGTGCCCTTCAGTTCCGGCGCACGGCCACAGGCACCCAGGCTCGCCAGGGCGAGCGTGAGTAGGAGCAAAGAAATGTATTTTCGCATGTAATTTTTTTCGTATTGGATCGCCAATATTCTCAATACCTTCACCCCCTCTCCCACGTTGTGGGTTTAAGGGCGGACAGAACATTCGCTCGGCAAGTC
>RSAS01000649.1 GCA_003934145.1 Candidatus Viridilinea halotolerans
ATGGCGTTCCAGTGCAGAAGAGCAGACCTGTGAGGTCTTATTTGAAACGTATTGGATCATGGCCCTCACCTGTGATCTTCCGTTATCAATGGCTCCGTGGGGAAGGCCACGGGCAGGTGGGATGCCGCATGGCAGGGCGTAGCAGCGGCCTGTAGCTCTTGATTGAGACAGATTCCCTGGGTGGCCGCTGCTACGCCCCTACAGGGTGCGGTCATGGATTGTTCCGCCCAACACCGTTCGCCATTTTTTCATAAATCACCAAAAAAATCAGCGAACGGTAAGGGAAGCGGATGTTGTTGATTGCCCCGTTGCTTTGTCATCCTGAGTACGAAATGGCCCGCGGGCCAGTGGCCCCGTGAGAAACAAAAGTTCTGTCACCCTGAGCGCAGCGAAGGGTCTCTCGTCAGTCGAAAAGAGATGCTTCGCTGCGCTCAGCATGACAGACTGCTGGGATGCTTAAAAGTTTCCGCTTCCCTAAGATCTACCAAGGAGCCTGGAATGCAACGCAGCGGCCTGTTTTTCTTCATGCTTTTGTTCGCGCTACTGGGCGGAGGACTGGTTGCGCTGCCCACGGCTGGTGCAGCAACCAATTGCGCCACCCAGACCGAAATCCCCCAGTCCGAATGTGAGGCGTTGCTCGCACTCTACGCTGCCACCAACGGCGCAAACTGGGTTGACAACACGGGCTGGAACGAGACCAATACGCCCTGTAGCTGGTTTGGGGTTGCCTGTGTTGGTGGCAATGTCCGGTCGCTCATTCTGAACGAAAACAACCTCGCGGGTGTTCTGCCTGCCGAACTGGCCAATCTCACCGAGCTTCAGAATCTGGCATTGATGGGCAATCTGTTAAGTGGAGAGATGCCTGAATTCCTGGCCACGATGATGAATCTAAGCGAAATCAGATTGGCTAGAAATCCTCTTGGCGGCCCATTGCCTGCCAGTCTTGGCAACTTGTCAAACCTACAACGACTTGATTTAGGTCGAATGCAGATCACTGGCGGCATCCCTGTGGAGCTTGGTAGGCTCAGCAAGCTGCAACGGCTAGAAATGTCGGGCAATCAACTGAGCGGCACACTCCCGCCAGAGCTAGGCAATCTTAGCAACCTGACTGTCTTGAACCTGGGTGAAAACCGCCAGTTGAGTGGTTCTATCCCTGACACCTATGCTAATTTGAGCAATTTGCATCGCCTGGAGGTTGACGGAACGCAGCTCAGTGGTGCGATTCCAGCATGGATCGGGTCGCTGACCAAGTTGGAAAACATCCAACTGGACAACAACCGCATGACGGGCACGATTCCGCCCGAACTGGGCAACCTCCCCGGGTTGCGGATCATGGAGCTTGATGATAACCAACTGACCGGCAACATTCCCCCCGAACTGGGTAGTCTCTCGACCCTGACCCAACTGGTGCTGCACGACAACCAGCTCACCGGCAGCATCCCGGCTGAGTTGGGCAACCTGTACCGGCTTGAGCGGCTCGAACTCCAGCGCAACCAGCTTACGGGCTGCATTCCGTCCGCCTTGGGCCAACTCGCGCTGCTGCGCGTCCTCAACCTGAGCGACAACCGACTTAGTTGTGGTATTCCCCCGGAACTGAGCGCGGTGCCGCCGCAAGCAGCCCAATTGGCGGCGACAGGGGTGCTGACCAGCCTGCAAGAGTTGGATCTGAGCATCAACCAGTTAACCGGGGCGATTCCGGCGGAGTTTGCGACCCTCACCACGCTGACTGATCTCGATCTGAGCTACAACTTCCTGACCACCTCCGACCCGACGTTGCGAACCTTCCTGGGTGCGAAAGATCCCGACTGGGCGGAACATCAGGAAGGTGGACGGCCTAGCAGTAGCAGTGCCGTTTATCTGCCGCTGGTGGTGCGCTGATAAGGGGTGTCAGGGGGAACTGGGTCTCCCTGACTGGCAGCGAACCTGCTCACAGCTAACCAGGAGAGTCTCACAATGTACACACCTGCGCCCCGTCCTTTTTCGCCATCGGTCTTGCTACCGCGCTCGCTGGCTGTTTTCCTCATGCTCTTTGCCCTGCTCGCGCTACTGCCGTTTCAGCTTACCCGCGTACAGCCACTGGCCCCGGTCGCACCGCCCGCCGCCGCGCCGGTTGTCGTCCCCGACTTTGGACGAATGCCGCTGCTGTTTGTAGCCAATCAGGGCCAGAGCGACCCCCAGGTTGACTACTACGTCCAGGGTAGCGACAAAACCCTCTTCTTCACCTCGCAAGGGGTGACGATTGTGCTGCCCGGCGAGCAATCCGCGCCGCTCGACCCGCGTGAGCAGACGGTTGCGCCAGCGTCCGACGGCCCGGCGCACTGGGTGGTCAAGCTCGACTTCGTCGGCGCGCGGCCCGACGTGCAGCCGGTCGGCGAGCAGCGCGCCGAGACGATCATCTCCTACTTCAAGGGTCGCCCCGACGAGTGGCATACGGCGATTCCGACGTTCGGGCGGCTGGTCTACCCTGAGCTGTGGCCGGGGATCGACCTGGTCTACTATGGTAGCGCCGAACGGTTGAAGTACGAGTTCATCGTACAGCCCGGCGCCGACCCGAGCCAGATCCGGCTGGCCTACCGTGGCGCGAGCGGGGTAACGCTGAACGAAGCGGGCCAGCTTGTGGTGACGACCGGGATAGGGAGTTTCAGCGACGCCGCGCCGGTCTCCTACCAGGAGCTTGACGGCGAGCGCCGGGCGGTGGCGACAAGCTACGCGCTGGCCGCACCCGCCGCCGACGGCAGTGTGAGCTACGGCTTCGCCCTGGGCGCCTACGACCCCGCACAGCCGCTGGTGATCGACCCCGAGATGATCGTGTACGCGGGCTTTATTGGCGGCAGTGGCATTGACGAGGGCAATGGCATTGCGGTGGACGCGGCGGGCCATGCCTATGTCACGGGTAGAACCCTGTCATCGGAGGCAAGCTTCCCGGTGACGATTGGCCCGGATCTGACCTTCAACGGCGGCTTCCGAGGCGGAGATGCGTTCGTGGCGAAGATAGCAGCGGACGGCAGCGGCCTCATCTATGCGGGCTACATCGGCGGCAGTGGCGTCGATGAGGGTTTCGATATTGCAGTAGACGCAGCCGGCAATGCCTATGTCACGGGCAGGACCGGTTCGTCGGAGGCGAGTTTCCCGGTGACGATTGGCCCTGACCTGACCTACAACGGCAGCGATGCCTTTGTGGCAAAGGTGGCGGCGGATGGGAGCAGGCTGGTCTACGCGGGCTACCTCGGCGGCAGCAACATCGACTCTGGCAGTGGCATCGCGGTGGACGCGGCGGGTCATGCCTATGTCACGGGCTATACCTATTCGTCAGAGGCAGAAGGCTTCCCGGTGACGATTGGGCCTGACCTGACCTATAACGGCAGTGGCGATGCCTTTGTGGCCAAGGTGAAAGCTGATGGCACCGGATTCGTCTACGCGGGCTACATCGGCGGCAGCGGTGGCGACGGGAGCGGTGACATTGCGGTGGACGGGTCGGGTCATGCCTATGTTACAGGCTCTACCGATTCGTCGGAAGAAGGCGGCTTTCCGGCGACGGTCGGCCCTGACCTGACCTTCAACGACAACCACAACAGCGGTGATGCGTTCGTGGCCAAGGTGAGGGCGGATGGGCGTGGTCTGGTTTACGCTGGCTACATTGGTGGCATGGGCGGTGATTATGGTCGCGGTATTGCGGTGGACGAGGCGGGCCATGCCTATGTCACGGGCTATACCTATTCGTCAGAGGCAAGCTTCCCGGTAATGGTCGGCCCGGATCTGACCTACAATCGTGGTGAGGGCGATGCGTTCGTGGCGAAGGTGGCGGCGGACGGCAGCGGGCTGGTCTATGCGGGCTTTATCGGTGGCGCATTAGTCGATCGTAGCAATAGCATCGCGGTGGACGCGGCGGGCCATGCCTATGTCACGGGCTATACCGATTCGAGGGCAAGCTTTCCGGCGACGGTTGGCCCTGACCTAACTTACAATGGCGGCTATGATGCCTTTGTGGCGAAGGTGACCGCAGACGGGAGTGGGCTGGTCTATGCGGGCTACCTCGGTGGCAGCGCCGTTGATGAGGGCAATGGCATTGCGGTGGACGCAGCGGGCAACGTCTATGTTACGGGTTGGACGTATTCGTCAGAGGCAAGCTTTCCGGTGACGATTGGCCCTGACCTGGCCTACAACGGCAGCAATGATGCCTTCGTGGCGAAGATCGCGCCGTACAGCGGCCCCACCCTCACCAGCACCAATGCCGCCACCGGCGCCCCCGGCAGCTACTTCGGCTTTGCGGTGAGCGGGCTGCCGCCGAACAGACCTGTGGCGGTCAGCCTCACGGCCCCCGCCCCGGCTCTGGCTGCCACCGCCACCATCGGTACGGTGCAGACCGATGCCAATGGCGGTGCAAGCTTTACGGTCTTCTTCGCCGAAAACGCGCAGCCGGGTGCCTACACCGTCACCGTTAGCGCCGACGACGCCAGCGCCAGCACCCAGGTGACGGTCGCCACTAGCGCGCCTAGGCTGGCTGACCCCGACCATGGCACGGTGCTGGAGGTTCAAGCGCAGGTTCAGGTCTACCTGCCGCTGGTCGTGCGCTAATAAAGACTGACTGGAAGAACCATATTCTCCCAGACATTGCGATCACAATACCGCCAGGAAAACCACGGGAGCGCGGGCGTCTCGCCCGCATGCAGGCGGGACGCCTGCGCTCCCGGAGGGCACAGTATGGTTGCATGAGTTTCTCATAACATGATCCAAGGAGGCTTACGATGATACCACGACGCATTCTGTTCCTGCTGGCTGTGATCTGGGGCATCGTCGGCATGATGCCCCACCCAGGTCAAACCTTGGCGCAGCATAATGGTGCGCTCAGCGATCATGTGCTCGTTGCCGCCGTGAACCCGGCGGGAAGTGGTACGCAAACGGCGAGGGATTCGAAACAAATTGTCTTAACCATTGAAGCGTATCAGTATCCCTTAGTAATAGGCAACGTGAAATACAACCTCAGATGGGCTTCAACAGGCACGAAAACCCTTTCTTATCCATGGGCTGAAGGCTCAAGTTTAACCGTTAGTGATGCGCGCTGTACAAAAACCTCGAGTACGACGGTTGAGTGTGCGGCCGGCGTGACGGCACTTGAGGTGAGCTATCGCTACCGCCGATTAATGTTTACAGGACAAAATACTTTTGTGGTTGATGTTAGTTCAACATCGAATAACAGTTTTGATTTAACTTATCAGATTAACTACCCATCCGCTACAAACTACGTACGGGCTACGCTACCGCCTACGAGCGAGAGCGCCAATGCGCTCACCTGGACACGTAGTTGGATTACTTCGTTTAGCAATCGGATGACGTTCAGCCTTGAAGAGCAGATCAGCGCCACCGCGCTAGAGGTCACACAGGGCATTCAGGATCTGAACAACAATGTCGTACTAATTGCCGAACGTCCGACCTATGTACGTGCTCATGTCCAGAGCAAACCGGGCGATCAGACAAACGTCAGCGCGGTGTTACACGGACAACGCAATGGCATTCCGTTGCCCGGCTCGCCGCTGGCACCGAGCAATCTTGGTGGCACGATCACCGTGAAGAACAACCCTGATCGCGGCCAGCTTAACGATAGCTTCTTCTTCCGCTTACCCCTTGCATGGCGCACGGGCACGGTGGAACTTGAACTTGATATGCGTAACGCCAGGATTGGGTGTGCGAGCAGCCTGCCTGATTGTAAGACGAGGGTGGATTTTGATTCTTCTACGACACTTTATTTGCGATTTTTAGATGCTGGAAATACAGTTCCTGATCGTACCTATTATATTGCTGCACTTAATGTTTTTGAGCGATTGCCTGTACCTACAATAGATTGGGATCGAGGAAGATCTTTAAAAGTGAATCCGGTTAGAAGCGGAAAGGATCTGCTATTGAAATTACATAAATTCAAGATGATTGACAATTGTATTAATCCTTCTTGTAAGTACCACTATGTTTCTCTGTATCCACCTTCATCTTCTATATTTTATACACTTGAAAATGGTGTGGCACACCCGGGTGGCGCCACGGCTGTGGCACTTTTAACACGACCTGATGTTTTGTCTCATGAACTCGGCCATAACTTCAATCGAGATCATCCGCTGTGTAGAGGTGATGAAGGTACAGGAAATCAAGCGATCGACGGATTTTTTCCTCATCCCGGAGGAAAGATCAGTACTGATACAGCAGGACCCGCTGCTTTCTATGGTTTCAATATTAGATCGACAGAAATCTATCATCCAGGCACTGGCGATCTTATGAGTTATTGTTTTCCTAATTGGCCCTCAGCACACACCTACACCGGTATCTGGAATGACATGGTGAGTCGCTACGGCACTACCCTTGCCACCGCCACCCTGGCCGCCACCGATCATGCCATCATCGTCAGCGGGGTGATCACGCCGACGCAGGGCACGGCGACGCTGGAGCCGCTCTATACGCTTGATGCGCCTAGCGCGCTGCCCGCGCCTGCGCCGGGTTCGTATACGCTGCGCTTCAAGGACGCGGCGGGCGACGTTCTCGCCAGCTACCCTTTTGAGCCTGATACGCCGGTCGAGTTGGCTACCACCACGAGCGATGAGCCGGACTTGCGCTCCTTTGTGCTGGCGCTGCCCTGGCCCGCTGGCGTGGCCCGCGTTGAGTTGCTGCGCGGCGAGCAGCTACTCGCCACGCGGAGCGCTTCGGCTAGCCCGCCTACGGTCACCGTCACCAACCCCAACGGCGGCGAGAACCTGAGTAGCGCTCCGGTCACGCTAAGCTGGAATGCCAGTGATCCCGATGGCGACCCGCTGGTCTATGTCGTTCAGTATAGCCGCGACAACGGCGCTACCTGGGAGACGATCGCGCTCGATCTGAGCGCGACGACGCTGGAGCTTGACCCGGCTGATTTCCCCGGCGGCGACCAGAGTCTCTTCCGCGTGCAGGCCAGTGATGGCTTCCACACCGCCGTTGATCAGTCCGACGCGGTCTTTAGCGTCGCCCGTCACGCGCCCGAAGCCTTCATTGAGGGGCTGGCCAATGGGGGCATGTATGTCGGCGAGCAGATGCTGCTGCTGGATGGCTCGGCCTACGATAGGGAGGATGGCATGCTGCCCGCAACGGCGCTGCGCTGGAGTTCGAACCGCGACGGCGCGTTGGACATCGGCGCAGAGTTGACCAGGGGAGTCGCAGCCATGAGTGCGGGGACGCATACGATTACGCTGACCGCCACGGATAGCGACGGGCAGAGCGCCACCGCCAGCGTGACCATCCAGGTCTACCGCGAGCGCCCAACCCTGCCAGCGGGCTTTTCGCTTGCCCCAGGCGAGATGGGCCTGGTTGCGTCCCTGGCCAGCAATACAACGCTCACCCGTACGCTCACCCTCCGCAACAGCGGCGACGGCGAACTGAACTGGAGCGCCAGTGCCGACCAGCCCTGGGCGAGTCTGAGTAGCACCAGCGGCAGCGCCCCCGCCGATCTCGTACTCACGCTCGACCCGCGTGGCCTGGCCGCAGGCGAACACACCGCCACCATCGCCTTCAGCGCCCCTGATGTTACCGCGCAAGCGATCAATGTCTACCTCTATGTGCAAGAAGCGCCAAGCAATCCAAGGATCTACCTGCCCCTGGTACGCAGGTAGATGCGCACTTGATAGCGTAAACGAGCAAGGATTCCCATGAACGATGCACCCGAACCGACCCTCACCCAAGCCGAACAACTCCGGCAGGAGTTTGATGCCAGAATTGGCCATCTATGGGATACCGAGTGGTCGCGCCGCTCGGAAGGCGATGGCTTCCGCTGGTTTCGCCATGCCTGGCGCGATACCTACCGTATCCTGCGCGACCATCCGCCGCTGGCCGACGAGACGTTGGCTGCGTATGCCGAGC
>RSAS01000706.1 GCA_003934145.1 Candidatus Viridilinea halotolerans
GGAGCATGCTGCCATCTTCGGCAAAGGCAATGCTGGTCAGCATGGGTTGATGGTAATTGGCAGAAACGCCAGGATGCCGCAAGCGATCCTGCCAGGGCATCCATTGGGTACGCCAACCATCGGTGGACTTCCAACGCCCGACATCGCGCTGCCCGTCAAAGGCATCCAGGCGGAAGTGCAGCACGCGGCTCGCCGTGCCCACGCCCGTCTGCCAGCGCAACACCCCTGCATAGAGATTCTCTCGGTTGAGGGGGGGCGTTTCCGCCGAGCAGACGTAGCCCAGGTACGCGAAATCGTTGCCCTCATCGTCGGGGTGGTAGGTCAAAGCAAAGGGGCGGAAGTTGTCTGTCCCGCCAAGGCACCCCGCCACGGCGGGATCGGGCGTAAAGACGTTGGCGGTCGGATTGCTCGCGGCGCTCCACGTATCAAACCAGACCACTGTTTTGCGGTGCAGGTTGACCACGGCGAGGAAGCGTTCATCGGAGGAGAGCGCCAAGCCGCCCAAGCCCACCGTGCCGATGCGCCCCCGGATCGCTTCATCGTGTTCCATGGCATGCAGTCCGCCCATCTGCGGGGTGGCGTCAAGATCGCCCACCCCCGGCGCGCCGGAGTTGATGAACTGCCCTGCCGATCCGTCGCCCGGAATGTTGGCAAAGCCAGACGGCCAGCCTGCGCTAACCTGCTGCCCCGTGCCCGGCCCCGGCACCACCGCCGCCACTTGCGCGTAGAGGCGGGCGCGTTGGTTCACACGGTCAATGAGGTAGATCGCCCCCGGCCCGCCGATACCAAAGCGGGTGATGCGCTTGGCGTAGGCGGCGGTGAAGAGGTGATCGCGGCGCATATCGAGCGGCAGCGCAGCGGGAATGTTGGGGTTGCTGCCGCTGCTGTAGGCCAAGCCGAAGATGCTGCCCGTACTCACGCTGCCCGCAACGGTGCCGCCGCTGCCCGCCGAGGCTAGCGTGCGCTGGCCGGTCAGCCCGTTGGCGCTTGCGCCAAACTCGACGATGGTGGGGAAGTAACGCGAGGCGTCGCCGTCACCCGTCTGGTTGTCAAATTCGTAGCTCTGCCGACTCCACGCCCCGGCCATGCACGCCATGGCGAAGCGGGGGGAGAAGTGGCTTGGTAGTGCAGGATTGATACTAGGCCCACTGCGGATGCAATCTACCACGCTGGCAGCGGGGCCGTTGGGCGGATTGGTAATGCGGGCTGCCGCCGGTGGGGGCGGGGCCAGGGTCGCCATGGCAAGGCTGCCCACAACGAGCAGGGCCATGGCGAGGATCAGCGCCGGGATGCGCAACTGGGGGGATGCGGGTGGCGACACGGGCAACTCCTCTCACGAAAAGACCAATAGAAGCCAATAGTAGGACTTGACACACGGTATCGGATAATGTATACTACGATCCATAAACGTACCCACGCCGACCAAGGAGCCACGAACCATGACCACGCGCCGCACCGCCATCCGCCCACAGCCCACCCTGTTCGCCCTGCTGCTGCTGGCCCTCAGCCTCGTTGCCCTGCTGCCCACCGCTGAAGCGCAATACCAAGACCGCATCCGAGGGGTGGTCTGGGACGACCTGAACTGCGACGGCATCCGCCAAGACGCCGAGCCGCTGATGCCCAAC
>RSAS01000259.1:0-5411 GCA_003934145.1 Candidatus Viridilinea halotolerans
ATCCCGCATCCCCGCATCCCGCATCCCGCATCCCGCATCCACGCATCCCGCATCCACGCATCCCGCATCCCGCATCCCGCATCCACGCATCCACGCATTATCTACGCTTCAAGGCGTTGTGCATCGTCGGGGGCGCCGAGAATCTTGTTGGTGAGATAGGTTGCCAACCATGCAGCAACAAGACCGAGGGCGAGGTTGATCAGGCCGTGTACCATTTTCCGTTGTAGATCTTCTTCCAAGTGAGCTACCTCCTTCGCATTAAAATCGAGATGAAATAGAGCAACTGGGCGACCGCTTGAGCGGCTGCGGCGACATAGGTGAGGGCTGCGGCATTGAGAACGGCATTGACGCCGTTGCTCTCTTCGACGGTTACGAGGCCGTTGCGCATCAGCATATCACGGGCACGCGAACTGGCGTTAAACTCCACTGGTAGGGTCACCAGAGTGAAGGCCACCGCCGCCGAGAAGAATACCACACCAAGGATGGCAACGCCCACGCCAAGCCTTTGAGAAAAGATGGCGAGCAGCATACCGACAAAGAAGAGGGTGCTGCCGAGGTTCGTGCCGATGTTGGCCGCGCCGACGATGCTGGAGCGGGCGCGCAGCCAAAAGTATTCTTCACGATCTTGCGCAGCGTGGCCCAATTCGTGGGCAACAATCGCCATAGCGGCGACAGTCGGCTGGAGCGAGCCATCCGAAAGGCGCATCACCTTGTCGCGGGGATCGTAGTGATCGGTAAGAAAACCATCAATGCGTTCGATCTGGACATGGCTGAGTCCTTCGTTCTGCATCAGGGTGCGCGCCACATCCATACCATTGAGATTTTTGGCGCTGCGTACCTTCGACCATTTGTCGAAGGAGGATTTGACCCGCCATTGCGCCCACATGGTAAAGAGCATGGCGGGGATGACGAGGATTAAATAGACGAACATACGCGTTTCTTTCTACACGTTTATGCCTAAGAGATGGTTCCAGAAAGGGGCTTCTCACTTTACAGTCGTAGTGCCGACTTTAGTCGGCTTCCCGTCGCATCCAAAGTCCCCAGCCGACTAAAGTCGGCACTACCTCTGGCGCAAACTGTAAAGTACCCCGAAACCATCCCTAAAGTTCCAGTATCTAAAGGGGCGATGCATCGCCACTGGGCGGTGGCGGTGGGCCAGCGCCTTCGGCAGCAGGCGGATCTTGGCGTTCTTGTTGGTTGCGTATGGTTTGCACGAGGATGATGATACCGGCGACGGTGGCCCCTACAGCGATACCAATGAGCAGGCCGCGCAGGAGGGGGCGCTCCGCTTTGGTGGGGATGAGTTCTGCGAGTTCTTCTTCTTGGAAGATGGCCATAGGGGTATCCATATGGTATGCTTTTGGCACGTTTTGGCGACTTCGGCGCTGCGCATGATTGCGCAGACATTGTAGCATGGCGCTGGTTGCGCCGCCACCTTCCCACAAAAAAGCGTACAATAGACCCTATGACTATTCCTTTTCGCTCCATCTATGCCCACGGGTTTGTACGGGTGGCCGTGGCGGTACCGGCGGTGCGGGTGGCGAATCCGCCCTTTAATGCGTTGCATACCATTGCCTTGGCGCAACAAGCCCATGCGCAGGGCGCGGCGCTGGTGCTCTTTCCGGAGTTGGGCTTGGCGGCCTATAGCAACGAGGATCTCTTCCACCAGGCGGCGCTGCTTGATGCGACCTGTAGCGCCCTGGAGGCGGTGATCGCGGCGAGTGCCACGTTGCGCCCGCTGCTCTTGGTGGGGGCACCACTGCGCCTTGAGGGACGGCTCTTCAATTGCGCCGTGGCGATCCACGGCGGGCGCATCCTTGGCGTGAGCCCCAAGAGCTATCTGCCGACCTATCGTGAATTTTATGAAAAACGCCACTTCGCTGCAGCCCGTGATCTCTTGGCCAACGAGGTGGAACTCTTGGGGCGGCGGGTACCCTGTGGCGCCGATCTGCTCTATGAGGCGTTGGGCCTGCCGGGGCTGGTTGTGCATGCCGAGGTGTGTGAGGATGTCTGGACGCCGCTGCCGCCGAGTACCTACGCGGCGCTCGGTGGGGCGACGATCCTCTGTAATCTGTCGGCCAGCAACATCACCATTGGCAAGGCCGATTATCGCCATACGCTCTGCGCCGGCCAGTCGGGGCGTTGCGTCGCCGCCTACCTCTATTCTGCCGCTGGCCCCGGCGAGAGCACGACTGATCTGGCGTGGGATGGCCATGCGCTGATCTACGAGAATGGGGAGTTGTTGGCAGAGTCGCAGCGTTTTGCCGATGGCGAACAACTGATTTTGGCCGATGTTGATCTTGAACGGCTGCTACAGGATCGTATGCGTCTGAGTAGTTTCACCGATAGCGCGAGCGATCACCGTACGCTTGTGGCGGGCCTGCGCCGCGTTCCCTTTGCCTTTACGCCGCCGACGGGCGAGTTGCCGCTGCAGCGTGTGGTCGAACGTTTTCCCTTTGTGCCCGACAATCCGGCGACGCGCGATGCACGTTGCTACGAGGCCTACAACATTCAGGTACATGGTCTCATGCAGCGCCTACGGGCGACCGGCATTGCCAAACTGGTGATCGGGGTGTCGGGCGGGCTGGATAGCACCCAGGCGCTGATTGTCGCCGCGAAGACGCTGGATCGCTTGGGCTTGCCGCGCAGCAATATTTTGGCCTACACTATGCCCGGTTTTGCCACCTCAGAGCATACACGCAGCAATGCCCACGCGCTTATGGCGGCCCTCGGCGTGAGCGCCCACGAGCTTGATATTCGTCCTTCGGCGCTACAAATGCTCAAGGATATTGGCCACCCCTACGCGGCGGGCGAGGCGCACTATGACGTCACCTTCGAGAATGTGCAGGCCGGCGAGCGCACGTCGCACCTCTTTCGCCTCGCCAACCTACACAACGCGCTAGTACTCGGCACGGGCGATCTGAGCGAACTGGCGCTGGGTTGGGCCACCTACGGCGTGGGCGACCATATGTCTCACTACAATGTGAACACTTCGCTACCCAAGACACTCATCCAACACCTGTTGCGCTGGGTTGTGGCCAGCAATCAGTTTGATGCGCCAACCAATGTGACGTTAGAGTCCATTCTGGCCACCGAAATCTCGCCTGAACTGATTCCTGCGGGCGGCGGCGCAACCAACCAGCCCGCCCAGAGTACCGAAGCGAGCATCGGCCCCTACGCGCTGCAAGATTTCAACCTCTACTACCTGACGCGCTATGGTTTCCGTCCGAGCAAAGTGGCCTTCCTGAGCGAACATGCTTGGAGCGATGTCAACCGGGGCAACTGGCCGACGGGCATGCCCGCGAACCAGCGCGTGGCCTACGATCTAGCGACCATCCGCCACTGGCTCGAAGTCTTCCTCTACCGCTTTTTCCAGATCAGCCAATTCAAACGCTCCGCCGTACCCAACGGCCCCAAAGTCGGATCGGGCGGCTCGCTCTCGCCGCGCGGCGACTGGCGTGCGCCGAGTGATGCCGAGGCACGCGTCTGGCTGGATGAGTTGCGTGATGCTTTTTCCGGCAAGTAGCGTGCAGGGGAGGAGTTCGGGGAGGGCTTCACCTTCCCCGAACTCCTCCCCTGCGCGCTTCTTTATCTGAAGAACTATAGATGCTATGCCCTCCACGCCCCCCATCGCCTTCGAGAGCCATGTCATTTTGATGCATGCAGAGCATGCTGCGTGCTTGCTGCTGCCCGACACGGCGGGTTGGCGTTTGCCCTGCCTGCGCGAGGCGCAGCGCCATGTGTGGCAGGAGGTGGGCCATCTTCAGGCGTGGCTGCAAGCCGAGTTGGCGGCGCCGGCGGCGCTGTTGCGCTGCATTGATCTGGCCTACCGGCCCGCAGATGAGTTGGTTTCGAAGCTCTACGGAGCGGTATTGCAGACAGCGGCTTGGCCGTTGCCACGCGGGGCGCGTTGGGCAACCCGCGCAGAACTGGCAGATCTGCCCTTGGCCCACACAGTCCAGCGCGACCTGCTGGCCGCTTGGTTTGCTTGGTACAGCAGCGGGCCGCACGCCGCCCAACGCCCGCCATGGTACCAGCCGGGTTGGTATGGGCAGGCGACCGCGTGGGCAGCGGCAGAACTGACCCGCCTGGGATGGCCCCCAACCGGCCCGGCGCAACAGGTGCGCTGGTGGCAGCGTGGGGCGTTGCTGCGCATTCCCACGGCCCAAGGGCATACACTGCTCAAAGCGGCCCTGCCACTATTACGCCACGAACTTGAACTCAACGCGGCATTGGCGGCGCATCATCCGGGCTGTTTTGCCCAACCGCTGGCGCTCGACGCCGAACGCGGCTGGCTGCTGAGCGAGGAGTTGGCGGGTGACACGCTCGACACGCGGCGCGCCGAGGAGGATCTGCCCCACTGGGAAGTTGCCCTGGCGCGCTTCGCCGAGGTGCAGATCGCCAGCACGCAACGCCACGCCGCGCTACGCACCCTGGGATTACCTGCGTATCCCGTGGGGAGCCTAACGCCCCGTCTGGCCCCCCTTCTGGCCGATCCCGCCGCCGCGCTACCCGACCGTCCCGCCGGGCTTGCGGCTGCCGCCTGGAATGACTTAGTACGCCTCGCGGCCCACGTCGGCCCGCTGAGTGAGGCGTTGGCCGCCTACGATCTACCCCTTGTCCTCGAACATGGCGACTTCTGGGCGGGCCAGGTGGTAGTGGGGCCGCAGGGCTGCGCCTTCCTCGACTGGAGCATCAGCGTACTGAGCCACCCCTTCTTTAGCCTCTTGCTCTTTTTGGTCGAAATTGAAGACTTCTTCCCGCATGAGCACGGCGTGCGCGAACGGCTGCGTGATGCCTATTTGGAGCCATGGACGGCGGTAGCCCATGGGCGCAACCTCACCCACGCCTTCGAGTTGGCCCAACCGCTCGCTGCACTCCACCATGCCCTTACCTACCACCAAGTTATTTTGCCCAACATCGAGATCAAGTGGGAGTTGGAACTGATGTTACCTTTTTATTTGAAGATGGCTTTGCGTTTGATTGACGATAAGATCTGGCGTTTTTATTAAAGGAGTGCGGGGGAACCAGGTTCCCCCGCACCCTGCCTTTGGTGCGTGGGGGCTGCGCCCCCGCAGCATCCCCCCGTTCGACGGGGGCGTGGGGGCGCAGCCCCCGCAAAACCACCTGTGCGGCGGGGGCGTGGGGGCGCAGCCCCCAAGAAATTCCCCCGTTCGGCGGGGGCGTGGGGGCGCAGCCCCCAAGAAATTCCCCCGTTCGGCGGGGGCTTGGGGGCTTGGCCCCCGCAAAACCACCTGTTCGGCGGGGGTGTGGGGGCTTGGCCCCCGCAAAACCACCTGTTCGGCGGGGGCTTGGGGGCTTGGCCCCCAAGAAATTCCCCCGTGCGGCGGGGGCGTGGGGGCTTGGCCCCCAAGAAATTCCCCCGTGCGGCGGGGGCGTGGGGGCTTGGC
>RSAS01000259.1:5511-7804 GCA_003934145.1 Candidatus Viridilinea halotolerans
GGCTTGGCCCCCAAGAAATTCCCCCGTGCGGCGGGGGCGTGGGGGCTTGGCCCCCGCAAAACCACCTGTTCGGCGGGGGCTTGGGGGCTTGGCCCCCAAGAAATTCCCCCGTGCGGCGGGGGCGTGGGGGCTTGGCCCCCAAGAAATTCCCCCGTGCGGCGGGGGCGTGGGGGCTTGGCCCCCAAGAAATTTCCCTTTCCAGCGGGGTTTAAGGGGCCGCAGGCCCCTTAAGTTCATGCGCATGGGGCGCAGCCCCCACACCCCACCAAGAAGACTAACAACTACAGCACTACGGAATACGATAGATCGAATAGAGAATACGATCCTCATGCGGTGCATGAATGATTTCTAGATCGCCAGCGGGGAATGTGTTGCGAATCAACGCCAATTCGGCTTCGCGTTCAGGAAGGATAACAAAGACTGTGGGAGGGCCGGGGGCGCGCATGGCGCTTGAGGGGGGCGCATCCAGTGGCTCCATCACGTCAACGCGCTCGATGTGGGGCGCGAGGTAGGGGAAACTGCCGAAGTTGATGCTCATGCGCGGCCAACCCAGGAAGATGAGGCGCGTTTGGGGCGGGAAGTGCGCGTTGGCGTAGTGGGCGAGCTCGGTGGCGACGACGGCGTTGGGGTTGCCGTAGATGCGGCGTGGAGTGTAGTCGAAGAAGTAGTAGTGGATGCTGTGTGCGCTGAGGAGGAGGGCGATAAGGCCGATGAGGGGGGGCAAGAGGCGCGCACGCATGCGGCCCAAGATGGCACCGAGCCCTTGGGCCACTAAAATGAGGCCGAGGGCGACGAAAATGATCGCAGGGATGGCGGTAGTAATGAGGCGCTGGCTCGAGGGGGGGCTTTCGGTAAGCATGCCGCCCATGAGAATAGCACCGCCCCACCAAGCGATCAACGGGAAGGAGCGGCGGTCGAAGAGACGCAGCCCGGCGAAGCCGATGCCCAGTAGGAAGAGCGTGCCATAGGCGAGATTGAAGAGGGGGTCGGGGGCACCATACCATGCCGTGCGGTCGGGGTAGGCGTTGTAGGCGAGCAGGGCGCGTTGGAACTGATCAAAGAGAATGGGCAATGCGCCCGTGCCGAGAAGCTCTTGCTCACGTTCGAGCCATCCGCTCTGGACAATCCCAACCATATTGATGCGGGCGTTGTAGTCTTCGGGAAAGCGCAGGGCATACTGGATCATCGGGGCGGCGCTGAGCAGGGCAACGGCGATGAGCGTGGCAAAGCCCCAACCATGTTCGCGCCAAAAGCGACGCCCGTCGCGCAGGATCAGCATGCAGAGCACGGCCCCGGCGAGGATGAAGGTAAAGCGTGCCCCGGCGTAGAAGAATTGAGAGACGCCAATCACGAGGCCACACAAGGCCCAGTCGAGTTGGTTGCGGCGGTCGTAGCCGCGATAGAGCAAGAGCAGCGTGAGGGCGGCGAAGAGGCCGTCGGCGATCTGGTTGGAGCCGAGGCGCGAGTAGTGAATGTGATAGTGGTAACCCGCAAGCAGAGCGGCACTCAGCAGCGCCAGTCCACGCCCATAGAGGTGCGCCACCAGCAGATAGCTGACGAAGATCGTTAAGGTGCCAATAAAAACCCATGGCAGGCGCAGGCCGATGGTATTTTGGCCCAAGAGGGCAATGGTGGGCGCGTTGAAGTAGAAACTCATCGTGGGCACGCCGAGCCAGCCGGTGCTGAAGGGGTTGCGAATCTCCCCTTCAAGTACGGCGACCGCCTCTAGGCCTTGGGAGCCTTCATCGCCGCCGAGGGTGGGGGGCAGATGGCCGACGTTCCAGAGGCGTAGCCCCAGACTGAGCAGGGCGAGGACGAAGGCGATCAGCATAACCCGGGCAGATGGTAGCGTAAAGCGTGGCATGCGCCAGCCACCAATGGCGGCGAAGAAGCAGCCAAGCGACAAAAGCCACGGAATGAATGTCCAATTGAGTTGAGGGCGCACTGAGCCCGTGTGGTCGTAGGCGAGAGCCACTAGCACCACAAGCATCAGCATGATGGCCGCACCCAGCCAAGCGGCCCGCCAAGGGGCAGCCTGGGGCGTCAGGCGTTCGGGAGAGGGTTCGGGTGGCGGATCGGCGCGTAGTTGCCCGATCGGCTGCCGCCAAAAGGCTGCACTCAGCAAAACGGCGGCAAGTGCCGCGAGGCCCACCGCCGACCAGACCCACTCACGGGCCTCCAGGAATTGGTACTGGGCGAACACGGCACAGAGCAGCGCAGCAAGGGTGAGCAGGGGCAGGCGCAGCGGAGTGGACGCGGGGGATGCGGGGGACGCGGGGGATGCGGGGGATGC
>RSAS01000539.1 GCA_003934145.1 Candidatus Viridilinea halotolerans
GACGCGCCCACAGAATCCGCTACCGGCCTGCCAGATGAAGGCACGATAGTCCGTCTCGGCGACCTTAATATGGTAGATGTGCCCTTTGCGCACAGTTCGCTTCGTTGACTCAGCCATGGGTTCATCCTTTGTCTGTGAGGAGCTGGCAAGAGCGCAAATGGCACGAGAGACGGTGCGCATTAGTGGAGGCGCGGTTTTGCCCCGCGTGGGCGTGGTTTCGCGTTTGGCGGCGCAACGAGGGTGCGACTGCCACCTTCGGGAGGAAAAATCAGGCCAAAGCTGCGCCGCAGAATCTCGCGCAGGGTCGCCTCTTGGCCAGACTCCGTGACGAGGGTGACTGCCACGCATTGGCTCTGGTCGGCTGGATTGCGTTCCACTTCAGCACGAAGCCAATGGGGCCAGCGGCGCACCGTGGTCAAAATGACGTTCTCGGCCTCCCCCTGCAAAACGAGTCGTAGTTCGCCGGGCGTACTCATATCGAGGGTCGTCATAGCTTTGCCTTTCGCTCGCTGTGAGGGGTCAGGGGGCCGCGCTAGGATTGACGCCAAAAAAGGGCGCGGAGGCGGGGGAACAGCCCCCGCCTCCACGTCCACTTCGTTTCCAGAGCGAAAATGCTCCTGGGATCAATAGCGGTCACGCCGTCCGCCAAAGCCTCCGCGTCCACCACCGCCGCCACCGCTACGCCCGGACGCAGGCTTATCCTCAGCCTGATTAACCCGCAGGTTGCGTCCATCGATCGCGTAGCCGTCGGTCGCCTGAATGAGCGCACCGATGTCGTTCGTCTCCATCTCGACAAAGCCAAAGCCACGCGAGCGGCCAGTGTCGCGGTCGCTAATGACCCGTGCGCTCTGCACCTCACCGTGGTCGGCGAAGATCTGGTTCAGCTCGGCATCACCCACGCTCCAAGGCAAATTCCCGACAAATAGTTTGACCTGCATCTCAAGACTCCTCAATATGCGCAGCCACGCAACGCCATAGTGCTTCAGCTAAGATCGCCGTAACCCCACGTTTCGATGGGGCTTTAGGAGGGAACGTTGCCATCCCCTGCCAGACTTTTTTACTGAAAGACTACAACGAAGGGCAGCAACGCGGTTATCACGCTACCATTCTACAGCTCGAACAGCCGGTGGCTAGGCACAAACCCAGCACGCTCGCTCCGGCGAACACGACAACAGCATACTTCGAGCGACGAAGGGCATCCGTGGAACCAAGCAAGAAGAAGCAGGTATGGTCTCACAGCCGATGATGTTGGTTGACACATAGAGTATAGCAACCTTCGGGGCAAAAAGCAACAGCAGTTATGAGAGTGCGAAAGTAGCGCTCCGCCGCCAAACCGGAACAAAAAAGCGAGTACGCAGCGCAGAATCTTTTCGTATATAATGCTCATTGCACTACAAGCTTACCTTGCTGCGCACACCAAAATTTCCATGCATTCAGAATCGCCTGCGCCCGCCAGCCAAGCGCTTTGCGTTGCTCTCCAGCGGATTATTGCTGCTACCGGGCTGACGGTGGCGGAAGTGAGCCGCCAGCTTGGTTGCGCCGCTGCGACGCCGCTCGACCAGCGCCTCAGTACGGGTCAACCCGCCTTTAGCCGCGACGAGATCGAGCGTCTTGCGCAGATCTTGCAAGTGAGCGCGGCGGATCGGGTGGAATTGTTGCGGCTGTGTGCAGGGGAGGCGAATCCGTTTATCGTCGGCAATGCCGTGCCACCGGAGCGTTTTTACGGGCGCGACACGCAACGCCAGACGATCCGTCATCGCATTGGCGGCATGGTTCCTCAGAGCATCTCACTGATTGGCTTCCGGCGTAGCGGCAAGAGCTCCCTGCTCAACTACATCCACGAGTGCGCCGATGCGTTCTGTGGCAAGGAGCAGCGCCCTCTGGTGGTGCCTTGCAGCCTAGCGCAGTCCCGCATGCAGACCCCAGGAGCGCTCTACGAACATCTGCGGCGCGTGATCGAGCGTAAGACGGGAAGTTCGCCTTGGCGCCAAGAAGAGAATGGCGATCCCTACGCCCTCGACGACAGCCTTGAGGCGCTGCGCGACCGTGGCTACCGGCTGATTGTGCTGCTCGATGAATTCGAGAGCCTGCAGAGGCGCCTTGCCGCCTTTGGCGACTGGGGCAACGATTGGCGCGAACGGGCGGGCGTAGAGGGCCACTTCGCCCTCGTCATCGCCAGCGTGCGGCCCCTCGAAGAGATCTACCAACCCTTGGGCCTCACCTCACCCTTTGGCAACATCTTCACTACGGCGGAACTGGGGCCATTCGAGACCGCCACATGGCAGCAACTCGTGCGCGACGGCTTTGCGCAGAGCGGAACCAGCCTGAGCGACCATGATTTCACGCTGCTCGACGAACTCGCTGGTGGATTACCCTACTATACCCAACTTGCCGCCTACTTGCTCTGGAGCTACCGCGATCAGCAGCGCGTGCGCGCCGAGTTTGCGCTGCAAGCGGCACCGCGCTTCCAGGAGCTCTGGGACGATCTGCAGCCCAACGAGCGCGCCGCCCTGCGCCACGCCGCCGGGCTACCCGGCAGTGCCGCGCCCGCCCCGGGACTCCTTGCGCGCATGCAGCGCCACGGGTTGCTCCGGGCGGATGGGCGGGTGTTTAGTGCGGCGTTGGCAGAGTGGATGCGCGATAGCTAATAGCCGAGCAATTTTGGAGGACATTGCGCCAAAAACCGTAACTTTTGGGCCATTTCAGCGGTACATGTAGTGAACGCCTTTTTCCGAACGAAGGAATCACCATGCACCAACCCGCTGCTAACTTCGATGGGGCTTGGAAGGAAGCCCTTGAACACTACCTGCCCGACTGTCTGGCACTGCTCTTCCCAGAGGCATATGAGGGAATCGACTGGACAAAGCCGGTCAAAGATGAGCCGCTCGCCCTCTTGCAGATCAACCCAGAGGTGGGGAAGGGCAACCAGTATGTTGATAAACTGCTACGAGTGACCCGGCGCGACGGCGAGCAAACGATCGTCTTTGTCCACATCGAGATCCAGGCGCAGTACGAAGAAGAGTTCACCGAGCGCATGTTCTGCTACAACACACGCCTCTTCAATCGCACCCGGCGTCCGGTGGCGAGTTTAGCCATCCTCGCCGACAAAGACCCAACATGGCGGCCCGATACCTTCGGCTACACCATCTGGTCGTCCACCACCTTCTTGCGCTTCCCCACCATCAAGCTCTTGGATCTTGACGCCGCACTGCTTGAAGCGAGTAGCAACCTGATTGCCATGGTGATCCTGATCCACCGCGATGCCCAAGCGACCCAGGGCAAACCGCAGGAGCGCATGCAGCGCAAGATCGCCCGTTTTCGCGCCCTCTTCCGCAAAGGCTACCAGGCGGAGGATGTACGGCGTCTCTACCGCATCCTTGAACACATCCTACGTCTCCCCGATTCCTTTCAGGAGGAGGCCCATGCTACAATGCGACAAATCGAACAGGAGGAGAACACCATGAGCCTACCGATGATTGGTCTCGAGAAGGAGGGCTTCCTCCGAGGGCACGCCGAGGGTCACGCCGAGGGTCACGCCGAGGGCCACGCCGAGGGCCACGCCGAGGGCCAGCAACAGTTGGTACTGCGCCTACTCAAGCGCAAGTTTGGTGACTTGAGCGCTGCGTTTGAGACGGCAGTGCTCGCCCTCACCCCCCCGCTGCTGCTCAGCCTGAGCGAAGCGCTGCTCGATTTTACGACAAGCGCCGATCTGGACGCATGGCTTCATGAGCATGCGTAGGAGGGGAGTCTCCGCCAGTTACATTTTGTGCGATGGCCTCAATCCATTCATTGCGTCTTGGTCGAAGCGATAGGAAAGATGCGAGGGAACCAGGTTCCCTCGCGCACCATCTAATCTCCTAACCATGCGCCAATTCCTCCGCGAAACCTGGGAACTCTGGTACTGGGCCCTCTTCCGCCCCACGCTCCTGCAGGAGCGCATGAATGCGTGGGCGCCGCAGAGACGAAGGAAGAGTGGGGAACCGCGTGATACAGGCTATTCCGACATCTTGCTCTTCGGCAGCAAACGCTTCATAGCCCAGTTCATGCTCCTCAGCCTCTCCTTTGCGTTGCCGTTGATGATCAGCGTGGTGACTACGGGCCAACTGAGTGATTGGCTCTTCGTCTTTAGTGCCATCTTGACCGCCTATAGTATCGCCCTTTGGCTACTGCCCTTGGGCCTGCATGTGCCGCTGCTCTTTGGATTGGTTTATGTCTTTCAACCCGATGTTGTGCGTCAAGCATTCGTTTTAACCGCCGACCTGCTTCTCCCACAACTCGGACTTGGTATAGGCGTCGCGTTTTCTGGGCTAGGGCTAACGGTGGGAGGCGGCGCTTGGCTTTGGCGCAAGCAGCAGATCTGGATGGGACGTGGATTATTGCTGCTGGGTTCAGCCCTCAGTGTGAGTACTGGGTGGTGGTTAGTAGACCAGGACTGGGCAAGTTCAATCTTCGTGGGGGGGGCGATTTTCCTGTCGATACTGACACTTCTAAGAGATTCTCCTGATGATCCTGAACCTGTGGCTATCGTGGTGATTCTCATGATGATTGCCATAGTAGTGGTCGTCTTAACAATTATTTGGTTTGTCTTGCAGATAGCTTTGGCAAGAATCAGCGGGACGATTGGCGTGGCGATCATCGTGACAGTCATTGTGGCAGCCGCACTATTTATGGTCGTTGCGTACTTCTTTTTCGGACTCTTCTTCTCATCGGACGACAAGATTATCATCAATTTGAACGCTGTTGTGAGCATCATACCGCATAGTATGGCGCTCATTATGGTGTTCATTATGGCGAGTCTCCCGCCCCTCACCCCTCTTCTCCTCACCGCACTACTCGTCGGCTTCAGCCTAGCCCCCATGCGCTGGCGCTGGACGGGCCTGTTGCTCGCTGCGATCTTCATTGGCCTGAGCTTTGAACGCCAAAACTGGCTTGCCCTCGCCGTGGCCGCCGCTGTACTCATTGGCTACTACCGGCTGTTGCCCCTCTACCCGCTCTTCGCTTTCCGTAGTGTCACTGCCAGATGGCGTAGACCAGACAAGCCCCCGTTGCCCGCCTTACCCGAACTGCGCCACCTCCCCCCGCACCTCGACGAAGTCCTCTGGCTGCCCATTCCGGGCCACGCCCGCTTGCTGGCGGCTGCGTTCCGCGAGGATGAGGTTAGCGCCATGGCCATCTTGCAGCAGATGCGTTCCTCGCCCTATCCGGGGTATGGCCCGACGGTGCGCCGGGCGCTACCCATGATTGTGGCCGATCAGTTGGCGTTGTTGCCATCGGCGGAGGATCTGGTGCGCCTGCCGCGCCGCGAAGCGGGTTTGTTGCCGCAGTTGGTGCCGGGCTTCTACCAGTTTGATGCGGAGGATGGGGCGCGTCTGCCGGTCGCGCTGCCGCCCCAAGGGGGTGATGGGCTTGCGATTGTGCTGCCGCGCCTGTTCGCTATCGCCGAGGATGTTGGGCGCGCCTTTGAGAACCCCAACCCCGCGCTGGTGGAGCGTGGCCTTGAACGTGCCCTCGATAATCTGCGTATTCTGCAGGGCCAGTTGCTCGGTTTGGGGCTGCGGGCTGCGCTGCTCCCGCGCTGGCAGCCGGTCTTTGCCCGTTGGGAAGCGCTGCTCAACGAGGCCATTGCCGCGCAGCATACGCTCAGCCAGGGGGAGTTGCTCAATCCTTTTCTGACGGGCAATCCGCTACGCCGTGAGCGCAAGGATCTCTTTAAGGGGCGGGATCAGTTTGTGAGTGATGTGCTGCGTTATGCCTATGATGCCAGCCGCCCGACTCTGGTGCTACACGGGCCACGGCGCTGCGGCAAGAGCTCCTTTCTGCTCCATCTGCCGCGCCTCTTGCCCAGTGATCTGCTGCCAGTCTACTATAGCCTGCAAGCACCGGCGGCGACCAGTAGCGCCGCCGATTTTTGTTATGGCCTGGTGCGGGCGCTGCGGCGCGATCTGGCCGGGCAGGGGGTGCTGCTGCCGGAGGCGCAACGGGCGGCGTTCCACGCCAACGCCTACGCTGCGCTGGAGGATTGGCTCGATCAGGCGCTGCCACTGCTCGGCACACGCTCGCTGCTGCTCTGCTTCGATGAGTTTGAGAAGCTGGGTGAGGCGGTGGCCCAGGGCCGCGTGAGCATGGCGGTGTTCGACCAACTGCGTGAATTGATCCAGCACAGTAGTATGGCCTTCCTCTTCTGCGGCGTGCAGACGCTTGCGGAGTTGGGGCCGAATTGGAGTAGCTACTTCATCAGTGTGCGCCCGATGGAGATGACCTACCTAGAGCCAGAGGCGGCGGCGGAGTTGCTTACCAATCCCGATCCGGAGTTTGCGCTGCGCTACGCACCGGGCATTGTGGAACAGGTGCTGCAGCTCACGCGCTGCCAGC
Organism: Candidatus Viridilinea halotolerans; assembly: GCA_003934145.1. Taxonomy (GTDB): domain Bacteria; phylum Chloroflexota; class Chloroflexia; order Chloroflexales; family Chloroflexaceae; genus Viridilinea; species Viridilinea halotolerans. The sequence continues at coordinate 6,373 of RSAS01000539.1, forward strand.
CCTACCTGCTGCAACTGCTCGGTGAGGAGATGGTGCGCCAGGCTAACCAGCAGCAGACGCGCCTGCTCACGCCGCCGCTGCTTGAGGCCGCGCTTGAGGGCGCACTTACGGCTGGTGCTACGCCCTACTTCACGAACCTTTGGAGTGAATATACCGGCACGACACCCGAAGAGGTCGCGGCGGGCCAACGGCTGCTCCAGGCCATCGCCCACGCCGCGCCACTACCCGCCACGGAGGGCGCAGCGGAGGGCAGGGCGCTCAGGCGGCTGCTGCGCTACCATGTGATCGAGGGGCATGACGGGGGCTACCGCTGCCAAGTGCCGCTCGTGGCGCGTTGGGTGCGCGAGCGCGCGGAGTTGACGTACGTTTAGCGGGAGGATGTGAGGGAACCAGGTTCCCTCACATCTTCCCGCTGTTTGACGAAAAAAGAGATGTGTATGCACAACCAACTAACTGCTACTACCACCACTCCTACCCCCACCCACCCACCCCGTGAACGTGGGCTTGGTTATGTCTTCTTGGGCGGCCTTGGCATTACACTCGTCGCCATCGTCATAGGAACTCTTGCCTTTGGCTGGCTCTTGTTGGCCGCACGCGGCCCCGCTGTCCCCGACATGCTCGCTGCCGATACGCAGCTCTACTTGGCGTTGGCGCCCAATGTGGGCCATGTGGTGGATGTGGCTCAGTTGCGCCAGATCCTCAGCCAAGAGTTGGCGATCACTGAGTATGATGGGTTGCTGCAAAGTGTTGTTGCGCAGGCCGTCGTGCCGCTTGGCCCCGATAATATGGGCATCTGGTTGGGCAGTGAGCTTGGCGTGGCTATCCGTGGGGCCAAACAGGAGACCTTGGCAGGTGGTGATCTTGGGGCTGATTTGTTGGCCACCAGCGAGATTTTGATCTTTTTTAGCTCAAAAAATGATCCGCAAGCGGAATCCTTCTTGGAAGAACACCATGCGGCACGGGTCGCCCTAGGTGAGACGTTCACAGTCGAGACGCTTGGCGATGTGACGATCGTTGCGCGCAGTGACGGGCCACCCAGTCCGACCCACGCTTTTGCCTTGATTGAGCACTACGTCTTTTTCAGCAACCGGCGCGAAGCCCTAGTCGCGTTGGCTGAACGGGCCGCCCAAGCGGGTGAAGTGCCCGTGCTGGCGACGCAGCCCCATTTTAGCCAAGCCGCTGCAGGGCGCTACAGCGACGGCAGCGCCGACGCGGTGGCGGCGCGCGTGGCGCTGAGTGCGCTCTTGCGGGGGATGCTGCCGTAGGGGCTACGTCAAAGTTACTTCCGGTGGGGGTGTGGCGACGGCTGCGCACACGCATTAACTTAAGCCTCTGGCAGTCTTGCCGGCGGGGGTTTGGGGGCATGGCCCAATACGTTTCAAATAAGACCTCACAGGTCTGCTCT
>RSAS01000751.1 GCA_003934145.1 Candidatus Viridilinea halotolerans
ATACGATTACGGAACAGGGCGGCACCGCGATGTCGTTGGGCATGCAGGCGGGCCACGTCGAGTTGCAAAAACATGCCGGCACCGAGCGCCTCAGCCATATGTTGCTGCTCACCGATGGCCAAACGTGGGGCGATGAGGAGGTTTGTCGCACGGTGGCCCGCGACATGGGTACGGCGGGGGTGCGCATCACCGCCTTGGGCCTGGGGGCCGAATGGAACGAAAAGCTCCTTGACGATCTCGCCGAGGCCACGGACGGTAATTCTGACTATATCGCCGAGGCCGACCAGATTACTACCTTCTTCCAGCGCACGGTGAAGGATGCCCAAGGCACCGCTGCGACCAATGCGCGTCTTTTGCTGCGCCTCGTGCGTGAAGCTACTCCGCGGGCGGTTCATCGCGCCACCCCCACGATTGCCAATCTTGGCTACCAGCCCATTGGTACCAACGAAGTCGCCGTCAAGCTCGGCGATCTCGTCATTGGCCAGACCAATAGCATCGTCCTCGATCTGATGCTGCCGTCACGCCTGGCCGGCTCGTTCCGCATGGCCCAAGCCGAACTGCACTACACCCCGGTGGGCCTCACCACCGAGCAGGTGATCAAACAGGACATCCTGTTGGCCTTCAGCAGCGATCCTGCCGCCCCCGCCTATGAGCCCCGTGTGATGAATTTGGTCGAGAAGGTGACCGCCTTCAAACTCCAGACGCGCGCCCTAGCCGAGGCGGAACTGGGCAATACCGTCGGTGCCACACAGAAACTGCGCGCCGCCGCCACTCGCCTGCTCGACCTGGGTGAACTTGAGTTGGCCAAAACCACCCAAGCTCATGCCGAACAACTGGAGCAGGGCCAGAGCCTGAGCGCTGAGACGCAGAAAGAGATCCGCTACGCCACGCGCCGTCTGACCCAAAAGCTCGATGCGTAACTACCTAGCAGAGAGGAAGCCTCCCCTATGTCCATGTGCCCAACCTGTGGAGCTCAGAACGATCCCGGCAACCGCTTCTGCGACCAGTGCGGAACGCGTTTGACCGCCGAGGGTCCGTCAAATCCAACCAGCCCACCGAGTCCCGTTGCTCCCCCCGACATGCCCACCGCCGCCGCGCCGCTCTGTCCGGCATGTGGGGCCACCGTGTTGCCTGGCGAAGCCTTTTGCGACAACTGCGGGGCCAGTCTGAGCGGAGCGGTAGCAGCCGTGCCGATAGTGGATGTGCAAGCCGATATTCCCACCCAGCCGGCAGGTGCCGTTGCCAGCGCGGGATCGGGCGGATGCTGGTCGTGTGGTGCCGCCGTCCTCCCCGGCGAACGCTTCTGCGACAACTGCGGCGCTGACTTGCAGGCGGCACCCTCCGCTGCTCCTGCGCCGCCCGTATCGGCGGTGGACGAGCATGACCAAGCGACCGTGATCGCCCCGCCGCCCGCGCCGTCCGCGCCGCCCGCGCCGGTGGTGGACGAGCATGACCAAGCGACCATGATCGCGCCGCCGCCTGCGCCGCCTGCGCCGGTGGAAGACGAGCATGACCAAGCGACGATGATCGCGCCGCCGCCTGCGCCGCCGCCCGCGCCGGTGGAAGACGAGCATGACCAAGCGACCATGATCGCGCCGCCGCCTGCGCCGCCTGCGCCGCCGCCCGCACCGCCCGCCACGCCCGATCCTGTGGCGGTGCCCATCGCGGACGAGCCAGCGCCCGCGGCACCTGCGCCGCCCGCCGAGGTGCCCGTGGTTCCGGCGCCGCCCGCACCAGTGGTGGACGAGCATGACCAAGCGACCATGATCGCCCCGCCCGTTACGCCCGATCCCGTGGCGGTACCCATTGAGGCCGAGGCGACGCCCGCGGCTGCCGCACCGCCCGCCGCAGCGCCCGTGGCCGCTGCGCCGCCCGCCGCAGACACTGACGTTGCGGCGCAACGGGGCGAACTGGAGGCGGAGATCGCCCGCCAACAGCAGATCATCACCCAATTCGAGCAGATGCAGGCCACCTTTGGGGCCGCCACGCCGCCCGCCGTGATCACCGGCCTGGACGAAGCACGTCAAGCGCTGGCCAAGGCCCAAACCGCCCTCGCCGCGCTGCCCACTGCGCCAACGGTTGATCCGGCGCTGGTCAAGGGCTTAGAGGATGAAATTGGCCGCCAGCGCCAGATCATCGCCCAGTTCGAGCAGATGCAGGCCATGTTTGGGGCCGCCACACCGCCCGCCGTGCTCGCCGGCCTCGACGAAGCGCGCCAAGCGCTCATCCGCGCCGAGGGTGAACTGCACACGCTAGGGGTCAGTCTGCCCCCAGCGGCGGCAGCAACGACGATCCCCGCGCCCGCCGCGCCCGCCACGCCCGCCGCGCCCGTCGCGCCCGTCGCGCCCACCGGCCCGCGCATGGTCGTCTTGGATGGCGGGCACGTCATCCCCTTGCCCGGCAACAAGAGCGAGATCATCGTCGGGCGCGAAGACCCAGTGAGCAACATCTACCCCGAAGTGGATCTCACCGCCTTTGGCGGCGAAGCGGGCGGGGTGAGCCGCCAGCATGCCCGTATCACCCTGAATGCCGGCCAGTGGAACCTCTACGACCTCAACAGCACCAACCACACCCGCGTTGACGGCACGCGCCTCGAACCCAACCAACCCCATCCGCTGCACGACGGCGCACGGGTGCAGTTTGGGCGCATCGTGCTGACTTTCCATTTGTAACCAGATGGCGCGGTGGGGCGGCGCAGCCGCCCCACCGCGCCATCTGGCTTGTTTAGGGCGGCAGCCCTACAACCCGCCGGTAAGGTTTTTTCGGGGGCCATGCCCCCGCACCCCGCCGGTAAGGTTTAAGGGCGGACAGAAAACGTGTGCGCCGCCTTGTAAGAACCGCATTGTAACGCCAAGAATCTCAGTATCTTCGCCCCCTCTCCCACAACGTGGGAGAGGGGGTAGGGGGGTGAGGGCCATTACATGGCACCCCTATCACCTATCTGTGGCTTGCGGTATAAATGTTCTATTCGCCCGCACACACCCTTCCCGCACCCCGCCGAGGCGAACTACGCTGTGAGCGCCGCCACTAGCGCCGCCACCAAATCTGGCTCTTCGGCGGGGGCGACAGTACGCAGATCGCAGATGAGGAGCGCGGCGTTGATGCGTACAATTACGGCAGGTGCGCCCAAGCGCAAACGTTGGGCGCTGGCGCTCGCCCCGGCAGGGTCGGGCTGAATGGCGACACCATAACTAGCCATTGTTTCACCGGGGAGCGCGCCGCCGCCAATCGTACTTTGGCAAGCGACAACTTCGGCGCGTAGTCCTGCCGCTTGCAGTTGTTCAACAAGAGCCAAAGCCCGCGCATGCAGCGCTTCCAGCGGCGTGGTGAGCATGCGCCAGAGGGGAATTTCGTGGTGCGCTTGGCCGCGCAGATAACTGAGCAACGTCGCCTCTAGGCCGGCGATGGTGGTCTTGTCGATGCGCAGCGCCCGTGCCAGCGGATGGCGGCGCAACTGCGCGATGAGATCTTTGCGCCCGACAATCAGGCCCGCCTGCGGCCCGCCCAACAATTTATCGCCCGAAAAGGTCACCAGATCCGCCCCCGCCGCGACACTCGCCTGCACCGTCGGCTCAGCGGCAAGGCCCCAGGGGGCGGTGGGTAGCAGCGTGCCACTGCCGAGATCGTCGAGCAGCAACAGTCCATGATGCTGATGCGCCACCTCCGCCAGTTCAGACAGACGCGCCTCATGCACAAAACCGCTCAGGCGGAAGTTGCTACTGTGTACCCGCATGAGCAGCGCCGTCTGCGCCGTGATCGCGGCGGCATAATCGTGCGCGTAGGTACGGTTGGTTGTTCCCACCTCAACCAATGTCGCGCCACTCTGGCGCAACACATCCGGAATACGAAAACCACCGCCAATCTCGACCGCCTGCCCCCGCGAGATGATCACCTCGCGCCCAACGGCAAGCGCAGTTAATACGAGGTAGATCGCGGCGGCGTTGTTGTTCACGGCGAGGGCCGCTTCTGCACCGGTAAGCTGGGTGAGCAGGGCGGCGAGGTGACTATAACGGCTCCCACGTTCACCTGCGGCCAGATCATACTCTACGTTGGCATAGCCCTGCCCCACCTGTGCCATCGCTGCCAGCGCCTGCGCACTGAGCGGCGCCCGCCCCAGATTGGTCTGCAGCAGCACCCCCGTAGCATTGATCAACGGGCGCAAGCTCGGCGTCAAGGCCCGTGTCACCCGCTGGGCTGCGGCGCTCGCCAGTGCTTCCAGTGTAGGCGGGCACGCTGCCCCAGCGCGCCAAGCGGTACGCGCCGCGTCCAGTTCGGCGCGGGCGGCATCGCGCAGCAGAGCATGCGGCAGCGTCGGGCCAAGTGTGGCACGCAGCGCCTGGATAAGGCGATCAACACTGGGGAGGTGGTGAGGCATGGGCTTTGTTCGGAGGTCTGTACGTACACGGCAGCCATGTTTCCGTGTGTGCTCCCTATAGTATATGCGCAATTACGGTGGTACAATGCCGTTGCATACTCGGGGTGTGGCGTAACGTTTTGCACCACGTTTCCTCTTGCTGACCGACGCAGCCGGTGAAGCCGCGCAGGGGCGTAGCGATCCTGCATCCTTCCGGAGTGTCGAGCGGGTGGCGCTTGGTTTTTTGGGCCTCTTGGTAGTGAGCCTGTTGGGCGCGGGCATGGCACTACCGTTCGGTGGTGCAACTCAACCGCCACTTGGCGACGGTCTTGACTGAGGTGCAGCGTCAGCGGGCGATGGTGGAGCGCACTGAGCACATTGCAGCGATTGGGCGTTGGAAGTGGGATGTAGGCAAGATTGGGTAACGTGGTCGGCGGAGTTGTTTCACATGTTTCGCCTTGATCCGACGCAGCCTGCGCCGCAGTTTGCCCAATTGGCCAACTTGTTTCATCCTGATGACCACGCGGCGCTGTTTGCCGCAGTGCAGTAGGCGCTTGATACGGGGCAGCCCTACGAGCTAGAGTTGCGAGTGCTGCGCAGCGATGGCGTGCAGCGCACCTGTCTGGCGTATGGTCATGTCCTGTAAGCCGATGCCGACGGGCAGGTGACGCGGCTCTCTGGTTCGTTGCGCGACATTTTCATTAAGACAAGGTTCGTGGCAACGTTACCGTTTGCGCCAATAGGTAGTGCCGACTTTAGTCGGCTTCCCATTGCTGCCAAAGACCTCAGCCGACGAAAGTCGGCACTACGATGGTAAAGCGCGAAGCCCCTTTCTGAAACCATGTCTAACGCGAGTGCAATCTTTCGCCAACTCGCTGCGGGCGTGCTTACCCGCCATTTCCGCAGCCGCATTACGCTAGCGGCTGCGCGTAGCTCATGGTACCCCGTGGCGGTCTCCGCGCTTCAACCTCAACCGCTGGCCGTCCTACTCGGCCTCGGCGCCGATGGCATGCCCGATCCGGTCATGCTTGCCGCCATAAAAATGGACCTCCCTGATGTGCCAGTTGTCATATTGGGCTATCTCGATGACGAAGCCTACAGCAACGCCGCGCTCCGTGCTGGTGCCGCTGCGTTCATTTCGAAGGGTGCGATTCAGACCGAGTTGTTACCAGTTCTTACCCAGTTGGTGGCCCGGCCAGGTATCGCACCCCACTGGAGCCGACCATGATCAGCCTCAACAGTCCCTTACGGATTACGCTGCTCTACGTTGTATGCGCCACGGCGTGGATCTGGTTTACCGATGTCCTATTGTTTAATATGACCAAGGATAGTTTCTTGTTGAACGGTTTTCAACATCTAAAAGGCATGGGTTTTGTTATTTTTACTGCTATGATTTTACAGGGATTACTAGTCAAGTATCAGCATGCGCGTGATACCGAACGACATACGCAACAAGAATTAGGTGATGCCTACCGAACCCTCTTTCAGGAGAGCTATTCAGTAATGTTGCTGGTTGATCCTGATGATGGAACGATTGTTGACGCGAATATAGCGGCTGTGCGTTTTTATGGTTACGATCTAGACAGTTTGCGGAAGATGAAAATCACGGCGATCAATATGCTTACGGATGAGGATGCACATCACAAGGCGCATGTGACGCATCACCAACAACGTAATTGCATCCGCTTTCGCCACCAACTGGCCACTGGTGCCGTGCGCGACGTGGAGGTCTATAGCGGGCCGATCCAGATGCATGGACGGGTCTTGTTCCATTCCATCGTCCACGATGTGAGCGAGCGCATCCGCCGCGAACATGAGCGCAACGGCCTGTTGCGCCTCGCTTCAGCGCTGCGCCAAGCCGAGACGAAAGAAGAGATTCTGCCCGTGTTGCTCGATCAGACGCTGGCCATCCTGGGTAGCCATAGCGCCATTCTCTGGCGTGGCAAACCCGCTGATGAGCGGGCGTTCGCCGACCTGGGGCGTGGCGTTTGGGCCGGCTTCCAGGGGCAAAGCATTAGCCTTGATGCGACGATTACGGGCCAAGTGCTGCGCAGTGGCGTCCCGCGCAACGTTGCCAACATGGCCAGTGAGCCAAGATTCTACCACGGCCACCTGTTTGGGCCGGATGCTGCGGCCATGTGTGCGCTGTTGATCAATCAGGATGAGCCGATTGGCGTCATGTGGGTGGCGCGCGACACCCCCTTCAGTGATGATGATGTGGCGGCGCTGATGGCGATTGCCGATATGGGCGCAAATGCGCTGCATCGCGCGGCATTGCACGCCCAGACGATCCGCCGCCTTGAGCGCATCGAGGGTCTGGCACAAATTGATCGCGCTATTATGCTCAGCCACGGCCATACGCCCGCGCTAGAGACGCTGCTTGAGGTAGTGACGACGCAACTCCACGCCGATGCGTCGGTGGTGCTACTCTGTGCGCCCGGCCAACCCCACTTGCAGTGCGCCGCCGCCCGCGGCCTTGTGTCGGCGACCTGTGAGCGCATTGCGGCGCTGGTGCCCGTTGAATTGGCTGAACATGTTTGTGCCAGTCCCACTCCCTCCGACCTGCACCTCGACTATGCACCGCTGTTGAGTACGGTGTTGGCCGAGGATGGGCTGAGCTACGGTTATGCCGCGCCGCTAGTAGTGGATGACCGCAGCATTGGCGTCCTCAATGTCTTCCTCAAGTCGCCCGAAGTGATTAATGACGAATGGTGCGCGTTCCTCAAGACCCTTGCGGGCCAAGCGGCGCTTGCCATTGACCGGGCGCGTCTCTATACCAATCTGGAGCAGACCGCGCTTGATCTCGAACGGGCCTATGACGAGACGCTAGCCGGTTGGGCCAAGGCGCTCGAGTTGCGCGATGCCGAGACGGAAGGCCATAGCCAGCGCGTGGTGAGCTTGGCGGTCAGATTGGCCCAAGAGCTTGGCTTGAGCGAAGCGGAATTGAGCAATGTGCGCCGTGGGGCGCTGCTGCACGATGTTGGCAAAATGGGGGTTCCCGATGCAATCCTCAACAAGCCAGGACGTCTGACTGCCAACGAATTTGAAGTCATTAAACACCACCCGGTCTATGCCTACAACTGGCTGCGCCAGATCAGTTACTTGCAGCCGGTACTCGACATCCCCTACAGCCACCATGAGCGCTGGGATGGCCAGGGCTACCCGCAGCAACTCAAAGGCGAAGCGATCCCCTTAGCGGCGCGCCTCTTTACAATCGTGGATGTTTGGGATGCGTTGACCTCGGATCGCCCCTACCGCGCCGCTTGGTCGCCCGAACGCACCCGCGCCTACATCGCAGAGCAGGCCGGAACGCAGTTTGATCCAGCGCTTGTGCCGGTCTTCTTGCGCTTGGTGGGTGGCTAAGGGAAGCGGATTTTATTGATTGCCCCGTCGCTTTGTCACCCTGAGCGCAGC
>RSAS01000736.1:0-5964 GCA_003934145.1 Candidatus Viridilinea halotolerans
GAGGTCTATGCTCTCCCTTATTTGAAAGGTATTGGGCCATGCCCCCACGCCCCCGAACGGCGGGTGCTAGCGGCTCTCGGCTAGCGGCAACACCTTCCCCGGATTCAGTATGCCCATAGGGTCGAACTGGGCTTTGATGCACCGTTGCGCCACTAGTTCGCCCGCACTGAGTGCTTGGTTCATGAAGGGTTGCTTCAGTGTGCCAATGCCATGTTCGCCCGATAGGGTGCCGCCGACGGCGAGCGCCGCGTTAAAAACGGCGGCGGCACAGGGCCAGAGACGCTCCATTTCACGCGGATCAGCCGGGTCAAAGAGGATGTTCGGGTGCAAGTTGCCATCGCCGGCATGGCCAAAGACGGCGATTGGTAACTCGTAGTGCGCCGCAATCGCGCTGATGCGGGCCGCACACTCCGCAATGCGCGTCAATGGCACGCAAATGTCCTCGCCGAGCCGCCGGGGACGGATGCGCGTTAAGGCAATCGAGACCGCCCGCCGCGCTTGCCAGAGTCGTCCTTCGTCTGCTGCGCTGCGGGCGCTCTCGACGAGTGTTGCGCCGCCTTGCTGCGCTAACGTAACGAGTTGCGCTGTTTCGTCCGCCACCGCTTCCGCTTCGCCATCGGCCAGCATGAGCAGCATGGCTCCCGCCCCAGGCGGCAAGCCCAAGGCGATATAGGCTTCGACGGCGGCCAGACAGACATCATCCATCAGTTCCATGGCCGCCGGTACGATCCCTGCGGCCATAATGCGCTCGACGGTGGCGCAAGCATCCTCCAGGTGCGCAAAGAGCGCCAGTGTCGTGCGCTGGCTGCGCGGGGCTGTGATCAGGCGCAACGTCGCTTCCGTAATGACGCCCAACGTCCCCTCCGCGCCAACCAGCAATTGCGCCAAGTCGTTGTCTAGCCCTTGGCCAATCAATCCGTCGCCCCACGTCACCACCTGCCCATTGGCCAGCACCGCCGTTACGCCGAGCAGGTAGTCGCTCGTGACGCCATACTTGACGCAGCGCGGCCCGCCGGCGTTACAGGCGAGGTTGCCGCCAAGCGTCGCGGTACTCTGGCTCGAAGGATCAGGCGGGTAACAGAGGCCCACTGCGGCAGCGGCGCGCTGCACGTCAGCGGTAACGGCCCCCGCCCCGACGCGCGCCACACGCTGCACCTGGTCAATCTCAAGCCCATCCAGACGATTCAGCGCCAGCACGAGCGCCCCCGCCGAGGGCACGCTCCCGCCGGCCAAGCCGCTCCCCGCCCCGCGACAGACTAACGGCACACCATGGGCCGCTGCGACACGCACGAGTGCCGCCACCTCCGCCGTACTACGTGGCAACGCCACCGCCAACGCCGCGCCAGCGGGCCGTGCCAGCGAAGCATCCAAGTCATAACATGCCACCTCCTCGCGGCGCGTCAGCAGGTAGCGCGGGCCAACAATGGTGCGCAGTTGCGCTAGGATGCTTTCACTCGAAATGGCACAGCCATTGAACGGCGTCCCCCCTCGCCCGCTTGCGGCTTCATGGGCGGGCAAAGCATTTGCCCCGCAAGCCACGGATAGGTTATAGGGATGCCATGGATGGCCCTCACCCCCCTGCCCCCTCTCCCACGCTGTGGGAGAGGGGGGGAGGGCCTTGAGATTCTTGGTGTTTTCATACGAGGGATGCCATGGATGGCCCTCACCCCCCTGCCCCCTCTCCCACGCTGTGGGAGAGGGGGGGAGGGCCTTGAGATTCTTGGTGTTTCCATACGGTGACAACGGGGCGATGCGGGGCTTCCATCCTCCCACCCCTAACTCAGTCGCCCCCTGACCGCCCGCCGTGTGCGCCATGGCTGCCAGGGTATCCAGCAGTGCCACTGGCTCTGCTTGCATCAGCACCAGATGGAGCGCCCCCAGCCCGGCATCGCCCCAGATCTGCAAGGGTACGCCGTAGCGTTGGGCGGCGCGTTCGGCTTGGGCCACAAAGGGGCTGAGTTGCGCTTGGGGCAGCGTCAGATCCAAGGTTTGGGCGGGGCCAGCAGCAACCTGCGCAGCGGCCAATGTTTCCCAGATGGCCCAGGGTGTCGCTCCAAATTCCTGCGCCGCCGCCCCTTCCGCCTGGGCAAGCGTCGTTACGTCCTCCATCTGGCGTGTCACCACCGTCGCATGCTCCTCAAGTTCCACGAGCAGCGCGGCATCACCCGTGGGCAAGCGCGCAAAGGCGAGGGCGCTTAGGGCCAGCCCGGCGGCGGCGAGTTTTCCGCCCAAGCGGCACGCGCTCGCCACGTTGGTGCAACGCAGCAGGCGGGCCACACGGCGCGGCGGCAGGGGCCGCAGGCTCAACGTCAAACGCAGCGGACGCCCAATGGCCAGGCTGCCCCCGGCAAGCGCTCGCCACAGCGCGTAGCCCGTGGCCCGCTTGATCGTCGGGCCGCCAATGGTGAACTGTGTGCCATCGGCATCCTCCAAGAGCGCCGCGCGCACATAGCGCCCCAACGGGCCGTAGCGCAGCCGCCGCCGCCCACCCGCATTGCGCTCCAACAGGGTTGCCAAGCTCAACCCCGGCAGCAACGGGGCCAATGGCAAGGCAAGCCCCTGCGCCGCCAACGCCCGATTCAACGCCTCGGGGCTCATGCTGGTGGGCACATGGGCCAACAGCGCCGCAGGTTCAACTACCAAGGTAGACGCTATTTCCACAACGAATTCCAAACATCCTGAATTGTCGTCTGCACCCCCGCCAACGTCTGACGCACCGGATCGGGTGAGAGGCGCGCATCAAGGCGCGTGCGAGCATCTTCCAACACCTCATTCAGCAACTGGTGCGACTCAAGGGCGTGCAAACGTGTGATCACCTCGGTGTAGGCTTCGAGCAACTCGCGCCGATCAGCCTTTGGTGTTTCGCTCAACAGATTTTCGAGAATTTGCCGCGTCTGATCGCGGAACGTGTCTATCGACATAGTGAAATCCTCTGTGGTTTGGGGCCTGGCCCCATGGGCATGAAGGTAAGGGGCCTGCGGCCCCCGCGCCCCCGCCGGAAGGGGTGGTTTCTTGGGGGCCATGCCCCCACGCCCCCGCCGGAAGGGGTGGTTTCTTGGGGGCCATGCCCCCACGCCCCAGCCGGAAGGGGTGGTTTCTTGGGGGCCATGCCCCCACGCCCCAGCCGAACGGGGTGGTTTCTTGGGGGCCATGCCCCCACGCCCCCGCCGGCCCGTAGGCGCGGGAACTTGGCTCCCGCGCCTACGGGCCATCAATGTGTATTGACCCCGATGTCGTCGCCACCGTCAGTTGGGTACTTCCACGACCAATGGTACCACTGAGTTGGCGGCGCTCTTCGTTGCGCTCGTCGAAACGCAGGTTACTGCTGATGTCGCCGCTGATCGTTGTCGCCACGAGGCGCAGGTCGTCCGCAGGCAGGAGGTGCAGTTGCACACCGCCTGAGATGGTTGTAATGCTATGCTCCATTGCGGGCGCGAGGGCGACGATGGCCTCAATCGTGCCGCTCGTCGTATCCAGCGTGAGTTGGGCATTACGCGCATCCTTTAGCTCCACACTGCCCGAAATCGAGCGCACATCCACCGCGCCATTGGCGCCATCCAGCCGAATACTGCCACTCACCGTGCGCACCTGTGGGGCCTCAAGGCGGCCTTCCGCCTCAACCGTGCCACTCATATTCTCGGCAGCAAACGGGCCGCGATGGTCGCGCACTTCAGTTTTGCCCGACGTATTATGCACTGTCAGGCTACCAATTGTGCCCTGGGTGCTAATCATTCCGCTAATATTATGCAATTGCAGATCGCTCTGCACATTGCGCACCACTATATCCCCGCTGGTCAAATGGGCCTCTACCGCCACCCCCTCAGGAATACGCAAACGCAGATCGGCCATCGGGCGTCGTCCCAGGAAGGCCCCCACCGTCGTGGGGCGGCTCACCTCCACCGCCAGCACCCCATCCTGCTCGGTAACCACCGGCACCAGTCCATCCAACGCATGCTCGGCACTCGCCCCATTCCAGCCATAGCCACGCCGCGTTACCTCCAGTACCACCTCAGCGCCACTGCCGCGCACCAATTCAATGCGATCATGCAACCCGCTCACCACCACCCGCTCGGCGCGATAACGCGCCTCTGGTAGCGTTGCACTCCGTTCAACAAAGCCAAGGCCTATGCCCAAAAATGAACCCCGCGTCATTACTTCAAACACCAACCAGATCAGGCCAACCACCAGAAGCAGCGAACCCCAACGGCGTGCCCCTTCCCCCCGCCGGTAGTAGGTCTCATCGGGTAGTGGCGTTGCCGCCTGCTGCTCTGGGTTGGCGTTCATGAGACTCCTGCCTTTCAAGTAACTCTTTCCGGCGGGGGTGCGGGGGCTTCGACAAGCTCAGCCAGCGCGCCGCTGGCTGAGCTTGTCGAAGCCAAATCTAACAATTTTGTCAGAGGCCATGCCCCTTCGACTAGGCTCAGGGCACGCCCGAACCCCCGCCGACAGGCCCGCCAGAGGCTTATGTTCATGCACGTGGGGCCACGTTCCTAAACTCCACCGGAGGGGGTACGAACCTGGTTTGCAACTGTATGACGCTAGGATGTGTGGCGGTGTTGCGCACTCAGCAGATCAGGGAACTTCGCCTTGGCATCACGCGCCATCCGTCGCCGCGTTCGCCACGAGGAACAGACCAGCCATGCCACCAACTGGGGCCGCTAAGGGGCCAAGGCGGGCGCGGAGGTCTCTACCACAATATTTTTCGGGGAGGCTGCGTCTCCTCCAAGCTCCCACCGGCAGACGTAACTTGATGCGAAAATGGCATTATTGGCACCACAACACCTCTGCCTGATCCAACAAACTCCAGCATGGTGTGCGTGTAGGATTCTGGGCAATCAGCGCCATGTCCCAGCCGGAGCCGAGGCCGTGGGGCAGCACGAGATCGGGATAGTGGCGGCGCAGATTGGCGCGATACCAGTCGTACGTGAGCAGCGGGGCGACAACCAGTGTGAGGTCGGGGCGTTGGTCGCGTCCGTAGTGGGCGTACCAAAGCGGGAAGCTGTCGCGGTCTTCGCGGGTGAAGATGATCGCCCCGTGCGGCGCTTGGGCCAAAAGCGCCGCACTAAACTGCGCCGCCCGCTGATCGCTCCGTGCCGCCCGCATCGCTGGCCATGGGCTTGCCAAGCGCAAGATGATGAGCAGCAGCAGTAGGAGTGCGAGGATGATGCGGGATGCGGGGAGGCGGAATGGGGGTTTAACGACGGATAGAAACCGTGTGCGTTGCCGCGCAAAAACCGCATTGGAACACCAAGCATCCCAATACCTTCGCCCCCTTTCCCACGTTGTGGGAGAGGGGGCTAGGGGGTGAGGGTCAAAGAGCGCATCCCCTGCATCCTCGCATCCTCGCCTCATCACATCCCCATATCCTCGTATCCCCTCTCTCCGCCTCCTCACATCCAGCCCCCAGCCCACCGCCAAGCCAACGCCTACTGCGCCAATCAGCAACACCGGCAACAGGTAGACCTGAGCATCATGGCTGCGGTAGCTCACTGCAAAGGTAAGGGTTACCAAAGCGACGAGCAGCATCACCGGGCGGATCGCTCGCAGGCGCACGGGCACCGCCAGCAATCCCCAGAGAGCCATGCCAAGGCCAAGCAGCCCGAGTTGGGCTCGCAGGAGATCAAAGGCGTAGGTCAAAGGTTGCTCAGGCGGCTGGAGAGCCATGTGGTGGTAGAGTTGGCCACTCACCAGCCAGAAAAACTCCTCCAGGCTGCGCGGATCGCCCCAACTTGCCGGCGTCGCCCCGGCGCGCAATGGCAGCAGCAGGTAGACCGTCAGCCCCAGCGCGAGCCAAAGAAGAAAAATGGCCAGAGGCGCCCAACCATTGCAACACCAAGCATCTTCGTCCCTTCGCCCGCTCTCCTGCGGGGCGGGAGAGGCGATGCCCGGTTGGTGAGCCTGTCGAACCAGAGCCTGTCGAACCAGAGCCTGTCGAACCAGAGCCTGTCGAACCAGAGCCTGTCG
>RSAS01000736.1:6064-7767 GCA_003934145.1 Candidatus Viridilinea halotolerans
AAGGGGGGTAGGGGGGTGAGAACCATCCGACGCATTCCTACCACGAGATAGCCTCTGCGCAAAGTAGCGCCACACCAAGAGCAGCAGCAATGCCGCCACGCTTGCCGCAACGGTTAGGTGATTGCCCAGCGCCAGGCCCGCCGTGAGGCCCGCGAGGCGTGGCGTAGCCCACTGTTGGGCCAACACTACCCGCCAAGCGGGCCTAGCAGAACGAAATTCTTTCCGCAAGGTCGGCGTTGGCGTCAGCACAACAGCCCACCACCAGAGCAGCGCCGTGAAGAGCGCATGGAGGCTATAGACCTCAACCACTACCGCCTGAGACCAGAAGAGCGGTGTAAAGCCCAACCAGAGCGCCGCAAAGCCCCCGGCGAACGCCGCCCGCCAGCCTTGTACGGGAGTCAAGGCATTCACGAGCAGCACCACGAGCAGCGCAGTGGCAATGGCACACAACGCCGAAAAGAGCGCCTGTTGCAGCGCCAAGTCGCCCCAAGGCAGCCAACGGAAGGCATCCACGAGCAGCAGATAGCTCGGATAGCCAGTGGGATGGGGCACCCCACCGGTAGCCACCGCCGTCAGCAAGTCGCCACTGTCGCCCGCCTGATGCGCCCACGTCACCGTAGGCACCAGTGTCAGTCCATAGACGAGGCTGAGGACGAGGGCAACGAACATGAGGGTGGCATAGAGCCACATTACGCTTGCGCCTGAGCCAGATCTTCGAGAAAAGAGGTCTCGCCACGAATACGCGCAGCTAATTGAAAATAATGTTTATTCATAATTCAATTCCATGCTGTTCTATCATCTGGCGTAACGACGCCCCTGCATATTCCAGATCAATCAAGTCAATGGTGCGTTGATCAATACGATTTTCCATTAGAGATACGCGGGAACGAGGTTCCCGCGCATCCCTCTACTCCGGCTCAGCCAGTGTAATCAGGCGGTGGCTCATGTTGACGCCCCGTTCATCAACGACCATCTCACCGATGCAGGTGATCAGGGTGAGCCGTTCGTGGCCTTTGGGCAGCATGTATTCAATCTGGTGGGGCAACGCCTGGATCTGGTGGGTGACGCGGTAGCCGGTGCGCCGCCCCTGGGCATCGTAGAGCGCAATTTGCGCCCCTGGTGCCAGTTCGTGGAGGCGGGCGAAGGGCGCGGGAATGTCGGGTGCGCTGCGGAAGCGCATGACATGGCCCCAGAGCACGATGTTTTCGCCCTGGCCGGGGGTGGCACTGTAGCTGTACCACGCGACATCGTGATCGGGCACTAGGGGCATATTCTGGGCATCAAGGCCCGCCGCCAGCACCTCCCGGTCGAGGCCAAGCATCTCAATTACCAGCCGCACCGGACGGCCAGCGGGGGCATCGGGCGTTGGTACGAGCGTGGGTTGCACCTCGGCCACTCCTGGCTGTGGCTCCAACAAGGGCTGATCAAGTAGCGCAAGGCTCGCCGCCGGGATGGGCAACGCCGTCGCCGGAATGGGCAATGCTGTCGCGGTTGCCCCGGAAGCAACCATAGTTGTCGGCTGCCCCTGCGGGCTTGTGGCTACCCCACAGCCGCCGAGGAGGAGGAAGGATAAGAGAATGAGCAGACGCATGCTTAGTGGCCCTCATTGTAGCCCAATGACCTGGCAGGTGGGGCGCGTGCAGCTTCGTTGTATCCGTTCAGGGGGGCACGATCCGCTACGATCATGACGACAACATGCTCTT
>RSAS01000821.1 GCA_003934145.1 Candidatus Viridilinea halotolerans
GGGGACGCGGGGGACGCGGGGGACGCGGGGGACGCGGGGGACGCGGGGGACGCGGCGGACGCGGGAAACGCGGGGGACGCGGGGGACGCGGGGGACGCGGGGGACGCGGGACAGTTGCGCATGGATGTGTGAGATGCAATGGCGCAAAAAAGTAACCTGCTGTAGAGTGCCTGTCATGGCGTAACGTTCTGCACCACGTTCTCGGCGCTTCGCACGTCGCAGGCTCAAGCCGCCGACTAGTATCCAGTGCGCAGCCCGCTCCGCGGGCTCAGTCCGACAGGTGCGCAGCCCGCGATCCGCGGGCTTTCGCATAGTAGTCGGCGGCTTGGTGGCTTGGTGACAGAGAGTGCACACCAACGCATTTAGAAACCGGATCATCGGAGCGTTTGCTTATTTGACAGCACGCGGCGGGCAGTTCCGCTCCGCCAGGTTGAGTTGCAACGGCTGCGGCACATTGTAGCGCTCAATCTCCTCCGCCGTAAGCGCACGCCCGATGCGGCAAGCCGCCGCCGCCAACAGATCCTCGGGGTAGACCAAGTATTGGCGGGCGGTGCCATCAGATGATGCGGTGAGAACACGCCGCCCATCGGGGGAAAAGACGGCGCTGTAGACTAGGCCAGTATGACCAGTCAGAACCGCGAGGGGCTGGCCGTCGGCGTCCCACAGCCGGGCCGTGCCGTCGTCCGAGGCGGTAACGATGAGGGTGCCATCGGGAGAAAATTTGGCGGTTCTGACTGAGCCGGAATGTCCAGTCAGAATGGACAGCGGCTGTCCATCAGCGTCCCACAATCGGGCTGTACCATCAGCCGAGGCGGTAAGCATACGGCTACCATCGGGGGAAAAGGCTGTGCTGTAAACAGTATCAGTATGACCTTCAAGAATAGTGATAGGCTGACCATCTGCATCCCACAGTTGCGCAATGTTATACAAGGTATTACCCCATGAAGAGAAAGCTGTGAGCATGCGGCTGCCATCGGGAGAAAAGGCTGCACTATAACGCCCTTCCAGAATGGATAAGAGTTGACCGTCCGTGTTCCATAGTCGAGCGTCGCCATAATCCGAAGCGGTAAGAATGCGCTTACCATCAGGGGAAAAGACCGCGCTCCAGATTCCAGATCTATGACCCTCCAGGGTAGTAAGCGGCTGTCCAGTTATGTCCCACAATCGGGCTGTATTGTCCCACGAGGCTGTGAGAATACGACTCCCGTCAGGAGAGAATACGGCACCCCAGACATACCCGGTATGACCATCTAGAGTGGTAAGTAGTTGGCCTGTTGCCTGCCATAATCGAGCCGTGCTATCCCATGAGGCAGTTACAATGCGCGAACCATCAGGGGAAAAGACTGCACTTCTGATCCCACCAGTATGACCTACCAAAGTAGGGAGGGGCTGAATAACTTCTCGCCAGAGCCGAATAGTACTATTATGGGCACCCCATGATGAAGAAGTGGTGAGGATGTACGCTCCATCGGGTGAAAAAACTGCGCTTCTAATCTCACCTGTAGTATGGCCCGTTAAAGTTTCTAGAATATTTCCATCTGCATTCCAGAGTCTGGCAGTGCCATCCCGTGATGCAGTGAGGATGCGGTTACCATCTGGGGAAAAGACCCCACTTATGACTCCATTGGTATGGCCTGTTAAGACAGCAATGGGTTGGCCGTCTGCACTCCACAGTCGCGCAGTCCGATCAATTGATGCTGTAAGAATACGGCTACCATCGGGAGAAAAAACGACACTAAATAGCGCATCAGTATGACCCGCAAGAGTAACGAGTGGCTGGCCCTCTGCATCCCATAGTTGAGCAGTGCCATCCACTGAGCCGGTAAGAATGCGCAAACCGTCGGGGGCAAAGACAGCGCTATTTGTCAAATTGCTGGAGATGCGTGTACTTTCGGGGTCAAAATGGTTTGTCAGGGTGGCAAGAAGCTGACCGTCTGTACTCCACAGTCGGGCGGCGACATTGTCATCCCAAAAGATGGTAAGGATGCGTGTACCATCAGGGGCAAAGACCGCACTCCCAACCGTATCAGTATTATGGCCCTGTAGGGTCGCGAGGGGCTGCCCATCTGCGTCCCACAGCCGGGCCGTGCCATCCTCCGAGGTGGTGACAATGCGTCCGCCATCCGGAGCAAAGATGGCATTGTTGACCGCATCCGTATGGCCCGTCAAGGTAGCAAGCGTCTGGCCGTCAGCGTCCCACAGCCTAGCCGTGCCATCTCCCGATGCAGTCAGGATGTGCGAGCCGTCGGGAGAGAAGACTGCGCTATTGACCCGATCGGTATGGCCCCGCAGTGTGGCAACGGGCTCGCCGTTCGAATCCCAAAGGCGGGCCGTGCCATCGGCCAAGGCGGCGAGGATGCGCTGCCCATTGGGGGAAAAGACCGCGCTACCAACCACTTCTGCATGAATTTCCAGGCTTATAACTTCCCACTGACGCTGATTTACAAGCTCGTGGAGCACAAATTCAGTAATACTGCTCTGATCAAGCGCATACGCTTCGTAGGCCAGTTGCAGGGCTGGCTCGGCGGGCAGTGACTGGGCTGCAATGACCAACCGCTGAGCATTAGAGATGCGTAACTGGTTCTCCGCCTGCGCCTCCGCCGTCCGCGCTAGCCCGGCCTCGCGCTCGGCCTGCGCCTCCGCTGTGCGCGCCAAACTCGCCTCCCGGGTCGCCACGCCGATCTGCACCCACGCGACCCCGGCCAGAATCAGTGCCAACACGAGTCCGGTGAGGGCTGCGACGGCCAAGCCGCGCATGCGGCGGGTCTGGCGCTGCTCACGCTCTTCGGCGACACGAGCAGTCTGGCAGGCCGCAAGAAAAGCCTGCTCAACCTCATTCAGGTCTGTCGCCTCGGTTTCGGCCTGACGTAAGGCGGCCCCACGCAGCAGCAAGCCCTCGGGTCGGCGCTGATCCTCCCAGAGCGCGGCCTGGCGTTGCAGGGTGCTCAGGTTCGCCTCGCGCCAAGCGGCATTGTCACTGCGAATTGGCCCGAGCAGACGATCATGGGCCAATTCGTACCAGACCGCGCCGCGCCGCTCTTCGGCGCGCAACAGGTGGGCGTCTACCAACACTTGAATGGCACCATTGGGCAGCCCTGCGGTACGCTCGGCTTGGCGCAAGACCTGGCCGCGCAAATGGTCCGCCGTGATCAACTCCTGCTCGACCCAAGTCCGCACGCTGCGCTCGTTCGCCCCGATCACTCGCCCAGCCACCGCAACCCGTTCGGCATAGTAACCCGCCAGCGCCTCGTCTACGCTGCCTGCTGCTTCAAGATCAGCCACGTCAATCTGGAGGCTGGTGTTGGGCAATTCTTGTGCGGGAACCAAGTTCCCGCACGCATCCATTTTCCTCGCCCAGAGCCGGTAGCAGACCACTTGCAGTTGCACGGGTTCAATCGCGTTGCCGAGGATGCGTTCGCTCGATCCATCGGGGCGCTGAATGGTGGTCTCGCGCAGGTCGTCCACCAAACGCGCTGCGGCGGCATCACTGAAGGCCCCGCCACCGTCGCGGGCTGGCCCTTGAATCGCTTGCATGGCTTGGCTTGGATCGAGCAAATCGAGCCGGTAGGTCGCAGCTAGACGGGTTGGAATAGGCAACAGATAGGGACGCAACGCCCCCAGGTAATCCTCGCGGATGGCAAAGAGCGCCCAGCGGCGCGGATCTTCGAGCATCGCCCCGAGTTGGGCAAAGAAGGCCTGTTTCGTCGCCTGATCCGCCGGATCGAGGCTCAACACCTCCTCGAACTGATCGAAAATAAAGACTTCCTCACCCTCGGGTGGCGGTCGCCGGGCCAGATAGGCGCTCAGGCTCAGGCTCGCCAACTCAGTTGGACTGAGACGGATGGCAGGGCGGGTGAGGCCGAGCAGATCATGCAGGGTCGTCTCATCGGTTTGGGCTGGTTCGCCGAGGCTTAGCAGGGTTGCCAGGGTGAAGCGATTGGCCCCCGCCGGGGCCTCGCCGCGCAGGCGAATCGGCGGGTGAACCATAAAGCCTTCGTCGCGCAGGCGCGGGATGAGTCGAGCCTGGATCAGCGAACTCTTGCCTGCCCCCGAGGGCGAGTGGAGCAGTACCAGCCGCCGAGCCAGCAGCAGGTGGAACACTTCTTCCAGCTCGCGCTCGCGCCCAAAGAAGCGTGCTCCGTCGCGCTCCTCGAAGGCGCGGGGGCCGACGTAGGGGTTGCTGAAATAGGTCTGATCAGCCGTCATTGCTTACCCTAGATCTCATAGGTTTGGTAAATCTGTGAGAGGCTGTCTGAAAAGGGTATCAATGCCATACTCATGCCACGTGGCACACGGTGGAGTGCCGGCTTTAGCCGGCTAAAGCCGGCACTCCACCGCGTAGCGACCGACTTTTCAGACAGCCTCTGAGGGCTAGCCCTCGCCACGCGTCACTTGTCACTCGCCACTCGCGTGGCTAACTCGCGCAGAAAATCCTCGGCGCTGCCCCAGTAGATGCTGATGTTGGTCTGGTACTGCAGGGCACTGGCCGGGCCAAAGTAGGTCTTGAGGTATTCGCGGGCGGCGCGGGGATCCAGTACGCGATCCTCTTGCGGGTCGATCTGCACCGCAACGTGGGTGTGACGGCGGCGCAATTCGGCCCCGGCAACATTCATCACACTCTGAAAGAGCACCCGGAAGTTCCAGTCTTCGAGCCGGAAGCCAAGGAAGAGCAGGGCGCTATTGACCAGGGCGCTGCCAACCACCTTGGGGAAGAGCTCTTCGTTGCGGGTAACGCCGATCAGGTAGCGGAAGTAGTCATCCTCGGTGAGTACCAGGGTTTCGGGATCGTTGAGCCGCCCAAAGAGGTGGTAGACCAGGGGTGTTTGCGGGTTTGGTGGCGTGAGGGGTGCCTGTTCGAGCAGTTGTACCTCGCTGTGGCGGTTCCAGGGGCAACTCTGCACTTGGGGCTGCTTGCCTGCCGCAGCCAGCGCATCAGCTAGTAGACGGTCGGGGTTGGCGGTCAAGAAGATCGGCAGCGGCAAACTCGCCAGAATCTGGTGCGGCTCATCGTCGCGGGCGGCCCGCTGCCGAGCACCTACGCTACGAATGACCTGATCAAGCGCACCATCGGGAGGTGCCGCATGGATGGCATGCAACTGAGCGCGCATCACCTCTTCGAGTTCGTCGCGCAGGAAGTCTACGTCTTGCTGCACCGCCAGGTACTGCGCGACCTGGGGCAGGTCGTCGCGGGCATTGGGCGCCAGCGGGAAGTGATGCTGCTCAGCAAGCCGACGAGCCAACTCGCGGGTCGTGCCGATCAAGCCGTCGAGTAGCCCTGGGCCGAGGATGGGCGTACACTTGCCCCGTTCAATGCTGCGTACCAGGGTCGGCCACTTCGCGAAGTCCTGCGTATCAAACCCCGGTTCATACCAGATCCGTCCACTGCGCAGGCGCGTGAAGAGCGCGGGCATCCACCAGTCGGGCTGGTCGGCAATCGTTTGGCGGGCAGCGGCGAGGGCGCGGTCAATGCGCCCGTCACGCTGCAACTCCTGCATGAAGGCGGGCACGAAGCGCTCATTGGTGGCAAGACTGAAGCGGCCCTGCATCGCAATCACTGCCGCAATGCCAGTGGTGGCGAGGCGTGGCCCCAGCGCAGCCAGGGTCGCGGTCGTACCATCACCAGCACTCGCGCAACTGGCCAGCAGCACCAGGCGCGGGCGCAGCGGCAGGTCGGCCAGACGGGCGGCCAGTTCGGCTCCGGCGATGCGAGCGGTACGCCCCTGGCCGTCATCAAGAAAGATCCAGGGCTCGCCGTCCACGATCACACCATGAGCCACCAGGTAGAGTAGATCGTAGCCGCTGCGCAACTGGCTGATCAGCGTTGGCAGACTGGCCTGACCGGGAGCAGCCAGCGCTGTGGTCGCGATGGAACCCAGGCTCTGTAAAGCGCGCTGCTGCTCGGCAGACACATTGAGTGGATGCAGCCCATAATCAGCCAGATCGTCGGGAGCAGCGATCAGTACTAGTGCCCGCAGCGCGGCTTTGGCCCGCAGCTTGACTGGCTGCCAATCGGCGCTGCCCAGCGTCCGCGTCAGGATGAGTTGCTCACTAAGCGCCAGAGACTGGCCGGTCTGTGGATCGCGCAGGGTCTCCCAACGTAGAGCGTGCAGTTCGGGCGCATCAGCGGCGATAGCAAGGCGTAGGCGCAATGCAAGGCCCTGGCTTTGAGCGGCGGCGCGGCAATTGGCGAAGGCACTGCGCAGGGCCGGATCAGCAAAGAGACAATCTGTAATAGCCTGGCCATAGGCTGTGGGATCGAGGGCATGCACCAGCAAATCCTGCGGGTCAAGCCGCATGTTCACCACCTGCTGACCAAGCGGGGTAACCGGGGTCTCACTGTCGGGATGGCTGAAGCTCAATTCCACGCTGTAATGCAGCGCGTCCTTACGACGCAGCATCAGTTCGAGATCGGCAGGCTCGTTCACGGCATCCCCAACGTGTACAACGACTGGTGTACCTTAGGCCCGAAGCATGCGCATCCGAAAACCCCTGTACGCCAGAGAACGCATGCGCATGCTTCGGCCAATGGGCATCATCATCCAAAACGAATCCTTGCGCAGGGCACAACCCACGCGCCGCCATGGATTCATTAACGGCCAAATCTTATGGGGCAATACCTTTCAGATACGACGGGCTTCCTGACGCAAAGGCGCAAGGGCGCAGAGTTTTCGGCATAGGTATGCCAAATCTTTGCGGCTTTGCGTGAGCTTATTTGAAACGTATTGGGCCAAGCCCCAAACCCCCGCCTCGCGCTCCCCTACCGCCATCCCCCAATCACATCAAAGATCGCCCGGTCGTGCATCGGGTTGGGTACCGTCGTCTCGGGTTGGTTGAGCAGCAACTCCGCCATGTCGGTGAAGGGGCGGATGCAATCTTCTTTGCCCTCGCCCTCCATCTCGAAGAGCGTTTTGCCCGCCAGACGTGAGCGGCGGATCAGGTCGTGATAAGGCACGCGTCCAATAATCTTGGTGCCCACCGTCTCCACAAACTGCTCCAACAGCGCCGTTCCGCCAAAATCGGGATCAACGCGGTTGGCAATCAGGCCCGCCATCGTCACCTTGTGGCGCTGACTCTTCTGCGCAATCGCCAAACAGAGCCGATTGGCCGCGAAGATGCTGTCGAAGTCGTTGCATGCAATGATCAAGCCGTGGTCGGCATAGTTCAGTGGGGCCGAAAAGCCACCACACACTACGTCACCCAAAACATCGAAGAGAATCACGTCATACTTGTGGTAGAGCCCAAACTCCTTCAGCAACTTCACCGTCTCACCGACGACATAGCCACCGCAACCGCTTCCCGCCGGCGGCCCGCCCGCCTCCAACGTATCCACCCCGGCAAAGCCGGTCATAATCACATCTTCCCGCGTGACATCTTCAATATGAAACTCCACCTGCTCCAACACATCAATCACCGTTGGCTGGAGCATGCCAGTCAAGGGGAAGGTACTGTCGTGCTTGGGATCACAGCCGATCTGCAGCACCTTCGCGCCCTTGAGCGCCATTGCTGCCGAGAGGTTGGCGCTTGTTGTGGACTTCCCAATGCCGCCTTTGCCGTATACCGCGAGGATGAGGGACATAGCCTATTCCTTAGTCTTTTGTATGTTTAGGGATGGTTTCGCCTTGTGGCGATCGGCTCTACCGTTTGTGGGAAGGATGCGGGGGCCATGCCCCCGCCCCCCCGCCGGAAGGGTGTGCTTGCGGGGGCCATGCCCCCGCCCCCCCGCCGGAAGGGTGTGTTCTTGGGGGCCATGCCC
>RSAS01000195.1:0-1125 GCA_003934145.1 Candidatus Viridilinea halotolerans
CAAGCCCAAAGCTTTTTCGCGCTAACAAGTCCTTCTAAACCCTAGACCCTAAACCCTAAATCCTAAACCCTAAACCCTAAACCCTAAACCCTGACCCCTAAATCCTGACCCCTGACCCCTCCCTATGCCCAAGGGTTACCAATGGCCGCTACACCCTACCTTAATCAAGACCTGTTGGAACAGGCCGACCAGATCGGCATACCACTCGCCGTGCGCCGCAAGGTCGGCCTGTATGAACAGGCATGTTGGATCGCCATACGCCAGATCATTATGGTGCAAGGCGAAGCGTTCGATGTGGAGCAAATTGCTGCTGAAATCCCCACCCAGTCGCTCCGCTGTATCAAGACCTGGATCGAAAACCTCATTGAGGCTGGTCTCTTAGAGCGTGGCCCTGAAGTATTCATACCCGGCAAGCGTATCCCACGCACCCAGCTAACCATCCCCTTCCACGCGATCATGCAGGCCTCCATTGAGTTGGCCAAGACCGAGCTAACCACCAAGGGGGGCCGCTACCGCATAAGTAGCCCAGTTGAACATGACCCAAGGCTCATGGATCAGCTCATGCTCGATCTTGGTGAAATCACGCCGAGCCAACCCCTCCCCCTCCTAGATGAACCCGAGTTTCGCGCCATCCAAGACATCTTCAACCACATGGTCGAGGTGCGCATCCCCTTAGTTGTGCGCCGCAGTGTCGGTATTCCTGAGCAGATCTGCTGGTTGGCCATCAACGCCCTGATTGAGCGCGGCATCACGGCCTTCGGCGTGCGCGACATTGCCCGCGAAATACCCACAGGTAGCAATACCCGCGTCGCCCGCTGGGTCGAGACGCTGATCAAAGCCAAGCTGATCAGCGTTGTCGGCAGCGAGAAGATACCAAATTGCGCCGACCGGCGCATCTTTGCTATCCCGTGGGAAGACCTGCTGCGCGAGTCGCTCCTCATCGCAAAGACTGAGCAAGAAGATCGGCTCTTGGCCCGTGGCAACCTCGCCAACCTGCGCCAACCGGGCGGGCTAACCTTGCTTGGAGCAGCACAAGGGGCACAGGGTTCGCCACCGTCTGTGATCCATGTGCAGGCTCAAGCCGCCGAGCGACCGCAGGAAGCGGCACAAGGGGCACAGGGAGCG
>RSAS01000195.1:1225-44226 GCA_003934145.1 Candidatus Viridilinea halotolerans
GCAGGCTCAAGCCGCCGAGCGACCGCAGGAAGCGGCACAAGGGGCACAGGGAGCGACACCGCCTGTGATCCATGTGCAGGCTCAAGCCGCCGAGCGACCGCAGGAAGCGGCACAAGGGGCACAGGGAGCGCCACCGCCTGTGATCCATGTGCCACTTGAAGCCGCTGAGCGAGTAGAGGAAGTGGCACAAGGGTCACAGGAAGCGACACAAGGGTCACAGGGAGCGCCACATGGGGTACAGGGAGCGGCACAAGGGTCACGGGGAGCGCCACCGCCTGTGATCCATGTGCCACTTGAAGCCGCTGAGCGAGCAGAGGAAGTGGCACAAGGGTCACAGGGAGCGACACATGGGGTACAGGAAGCACCGCCGCCTGTATCCCATGTGCCGCTTGAAGCGACACATGGGATACAGGGCGCACCACCGCCTGTGATCTATGTGCCACTTGAAGCCGCTGGGCGAGCAGAGGAAGCGGCACAAGGATCACAGAAAACGACACATGGGATACAGGGAGCGCCGCCGCCTGTGATCCATGTGCTGCTTCAAGCCGCTGAGCGATCGCAGGAAGCGGCACATGGGATACAGGAGGTACCGTCGTCTGTATCCCATGTGCATGCTGAAGCGGCACATGGGATACAGACGGCGGCACATGGGATACAGGAGATACCGTCGTCTGTATCCCATGTGCATGCTGAAGCGACACATGGGATACAGGAAGCGGCACATGGGATACAGGAGATACCGTCCGAAGCGACACATGGATCACAGGAAGCACCCAATTTCGCACAAACAAGCGAAAATCCTGTATCCCATGTGCATGTTAAAGCGGCACATGGGATACGTTGTGGGAGTGTTGGATTGTATGTAAGTAGGTGGGAGGGAAACGCGCCCTCTCGCGTTTTAGAAAATCACGATCCGCTACCACCGCCAGCCTCACCAGACCAAGGCATATTTGCCATGCATCCCAAGTGGGTATGGCGCGGTGATCTCTTTGCCCATCCACTAGAGATTTGGAACCACGTAGGGAGAGAGCCACAGGCTAGCGATGTCTACGTACTCTATGCCATCGCCTCACAACACGATCTCTACACTGACGGCCACGGCTGGTACTGGGTTGGCCAAGCCATGCTCAAAGTAGCGGCCAGCGGCAAAAAGATCAGCGTGCCGCGCTTGGTCAAGATTCTCATGGATGACTGGCACGACAATGACAACTATGGTGATGATAGCGATCAGCGCCAGCGCGAACCACTTTTGTTGGGCAACGGTCAACCACGAGCCGCTTTCGAGAAGACGCTTGATCTTTCGTTGCGGCCTGAAGCACTTGAAACAGACAGCGCACCTATGACGAATGGTGCTACAGAAGAAACAAGCCCAGGAGAGGCCACCGCAGCCCCTAGGAGCCACGAAACAAACTCGAATGGCTCGGAACACAGAGCCCAAAGGAACGGAGCCGCAGAACACACAACCAGACCAAGCCCAGCGCCGCGTGACAGCAGCAAACTCCTGGCGCATCCAGCGTGCCAAGCCTACCTGGAAGCCTTTGACACCACGCTCAATCTCGAGCAGATCAACAGAATCACCGAGACGGTTCACGATCTCGTATTGTGGCGCAAAGTACTAGCCGACTGGCAGGCTAACGGCTGGCGTGAACAGAGCGTGCTCAAAATGCTCGACCGTTACACCAAAGAGGTTGACGCCGCCAATCCACACGAAGACATGGAGAGTATCATATGGATTCAATGCCATCCTGATCTCGATATAGACGAGCGAGTAAAATGGAGTCACCGCTTCCGTGCAGCTACTGCTAGCAGCGAACGGCGGGCCATCATTGCCGAACTGCTGAAGAAGCATCCAACACGAAGGGAAGATCTGCTTTTATGATTGAACGCATGGTTCCGTATGACATTCCAGCCGAACGTGTTGTTTTAGGCTCACTACTCATGGAGCGTGAAGCCATTATTGCGGTGAATGACAAGCTTCACCCCGATGATTTCTACTTAGAAAAACATGGTCTTATCTATGAAGCCATCGTTGCATGTTTCAGCCAGCGCATCCCTCCCGACATAAGCACCGTCTCTTCAGAACTACGCCGACGAGAACGCATCGATCTCGTCGGTGGTGTTTCATTCCTAACCGAGTTGATTGTGGAAGTTCCCACCGCCGTGCATGTGGAGTACTATGCTCAAACCGTCATCATGGCTGCAATTCGACGGCGTCTCATTGCGGCTGGCGGCGCGATCGCAGCTCTGGGCTTTAACCAGCAAACGCCGCTCGAAGAGGCATTAGATGCTGCGGAACAGCAGATCTACGCCATTAGTCAGCAGCAACGAGGCAGTGATTTTCTCCCGATTAGTCTAGTGGCGCAACAATACTTTGACGCAGCCGAAGGAGACACTGATGCGGGCCTTGTGCCAACTGGTCTGATCGACCTCGATCAGCGGCTTGGGGGAGGGTTACGTGCTCACCAACTTGTACTCATAGCAGCTCGACCCAGTATGGGAAAATCGGGTTTAGCTATGAGTATTGCGCATCATTTGGGCATTAAAAGACGGCGCAATGTAGCAATTGTTTCGTTAGAGATGGGGCGCCACGAAATTATGGAGCGCCTCATCGCGATACACACCGGCATAAACACTCAAGAGATTGCTCAACGCATGAAACGAGGCGATCCACTCATTGTCAATGCGCTTGCCAAGATCGCGTCTGGAGCGATTAAAATAGAGGACAATACGGGCATTTCAGTGATGGATGTCTGCTCGAAGGCACGACGCTTAGCCACACGCGAACCGCTCGATTTGCTGATCATAGATTACCTTCAACTTCTCGATAGCGGTACCGATCGCTCGCAAAATCGCAACGAAGAGGTAGCCCAGATCTCCCGCAAACTCAAGCGTCTTGCCGGCGAACTGCACTGCCCGGTCATTGCCCTCTCGCAGCTCTCACGGGCGGTGGAGAGTCGCCAAATGAAAGTTCCGCAACTCTCCGACCTGCGCGATAGCGGCAGCCTTGAGCAAGACGCCGATATTGTGCTCTTCATTTATCGGGATGACGCCTACATGCCAGCCAATCAGCCACGCACCAACACCGCCGAAATTCATGTAGCCAAACAGCGCAACGGCCCTGTTGGTGTCACGACAGTACGGTTTAACGCCCCGACAACACACTTCACCAACCTTACGAATCGCTCTCAGGCTGAGTGAAGGCAGCATTTATGGTATTTGCTAAGTCCTTGGAGCAGGCCTCAAATCTCCTCTTCTCTTGCGGCCTGGCGGTAAAGTCGCCACTGCACAACAAGAAAATCTTCGAGAACTCCTTTGCTACAATAGCCTTGACACGACGTGCATGACTATGGTATAAGGATTTACATTTGATTAGCGGGGTTTCGCATGCCAAATTTTTTAATTACTGCAATTCTAATAAGCTACTTCATATTTATCACTACAGCATATGTGTCTTGGGTGCAATTGCAGACAATTGTAGTTACGGGAAATATTCGAATTTTCCCGTCTATTACAGAGAAGATAGATTTTTTGCTTACTAATCCTATACTAAAGTGTTTATTTATACTTATGTTCGGTACCGTGTTATCTAACACGCACTATTGGATTCCTGAACAAACTGTATGGGTGGTCTCTTTCATTCTATTAGGTCTTGCATTGCTATGTTCTCACAGTATAATATTTAGATCTAAAAAACACTGGAAAATTATTACACAATCAGAACGAATTAATTTAGTGTTTTCGATTTGTTCTTTATCTATTATTTCACCTGCGCTGATTGTGTTAGCAGTAGGCGTTGTTATTGCACGGTGTTTTTGGGTAGCCAGCAATTCAACTGGTATCCAAAGAAATTTCTTAGCTATGGTGCAGATGGCAGGTGTTTTCTGTGAATTGATCAGAAAAATTATTGAAAATGTAACTCGATTTATATATTTATTTATACTTTTTAATAAAATATTTCTACAGTTAACTTCTTCTATACAAAAATTTTGGCAGCGTGAATCATTTCAGAATATCTTTTCGTGTTTTGTTCGATCTCGTCTTGCTCCTCGCGCCCCGCCCCCACTCTTGATTTAGCGCATTGTGATGCAGAAAATTCAGTTGTTCTATTACCAACGACTTGTTGGCTGGTGAATGACTGAAGAGTTCTTTCCATAATCGTGCTTTTTAGTGTTTAAAAACACTAAATCGAATCTATATTACCAGATTCGATACAATCAAAAATCGAGATCATAGTATACAAAAGAAACTTTTTCTTTTGTACTCTTCACGATTTCTTTTTGATTGTATTGGGATAATTATATGCACCATAATAATCGCATAACTATTTTAAGTGCTGCTTTTGCGACTCAGATCCTTCGGGCTAAGCAGAGCTCGATCCCCAAGCGCAAGGCAGTGCTACGAAAGATTTTTGAAGGCTATGTTGATGCCAGTCTGCTGCCTATGATGCTGGATTGGATGGTGACTGAATCTTGCCCTGGAGTGTCACGAATCATTGCAGGCAATCTAGGTGCATTTGGCTCAAGTTCGGTTTTGCCGATTCTAGAACTGCTGGCATCATCGCAATTCAACATTGTTAATTTGCGGCCAATGCTTCTGAAATCGCTATCTGTTTTGCATAAGGAAGCTTTGCCAATCATCCAACAGGCACTGCAAGACAAGTGCACTAGTCGTCAGCTAGGTGCGATCACCGCTGTGGTTGAAATCTTTCCTCGCAATGTGCGGCTTGTTCTCCCGTTGTTGCGGCATGCTCATTGGCATGTGCGTTTGGAATCGGTCAAGGCACTTGGTCTATCGAGCGATCTCTCAGATGTTGCGCCGTTGCTAGATGTCATGCGGCAAGACCGGCATGGTGACGTGCGTCTGGCAGCCTGCGTAGCGATTCAAGCAATTAATCGCAACGTGGGTCGCTCTCTACAGGGTGTGACCAAAATGTGTAGCTAGGGTGTGCGAGGGAACCTGCTTCCCTCGCATCCTTCATCACTCCTAAGGGGTGTAGGGCCTCGCCCTACAGATTTTGGTCACACCTGTCTCTGCACCGCGTTACGGCACATGTATTCTATTAGTTTGGAGCAACAATGACTACGTTTGGTCGCCATCGCTGCACACAGCATGACGATGGCATGTTTCGCTGTGCTGCATGCGGTGGCACATGGAAAAGCATTCCAATGGGAGGTTGCCCATCACAACGAGTAGCAAGCAATCTTAGCAGTCGGGGGCGACCACGTTTGCCGTGTCGTCAATGTGCCCAGATGCCTTCTGTGAAAAATGGACTGTGCGCTCGTTGCGTCGAAACACTACGTCAGTGCGAGCAGCGTGAACGCGCAGCACAGATTCAACAAGATCGTCAGGCAGCGGTGATACTTGCACAGCAGATTGAGCAGTATCGCTATGCGGCTCTGGCCATTCGCTGCTTAGGTTTTGGTGTGCGCGCAGGACTCTGCCAGATCGTTGTTGTGGATCACGATGGCATCGTTATTTGGCAGAGCTACTTGCGCCCTTTGCATGATGTCGCTTCTCCCTCTCAGCGCAAATACTCTATTGCACAAGCTCAGTTTACACGAGCCCCCCTGTTTGTAGAGGTGGCACAGGATCTCTTTGAGGCTTTGGAGGGGCACAGCATACTTGTGGACGGTGATCGGTTTGTCTCTGGAGTTTTGAAACGAGCGTGCGATGATGCTGGCTGGAATGGCTTGCCCGGATCGAGCTGGTTCTGCATGCGCGATTTGTATGCGCGATTTGTGGGCGAGTGGTCACCTCGGGCGAAGAAGTATCGTGCGCAACCACTTCCCGAACGACGACTAGGTGCGGTAGTGGAAGCTACAGCGATTCTTAATCGGCAACGCATGATTTGTGGTTTACCACCACTTCCCGTACCACCGCTTTTGAGCTTCTCATCTCGCGGATGGTGTGTTAGTGACGAACGGCCCGATGAAGCTGATGCACTTTAAGGTACTCTCATGACCAGCAATTCACCCCCCCACCCACCAATGATTCTGCGTTTTCTACGCCGCCGTGATGTCTTAGCGCGTCTAGCGGTAATCCTCCTGGCTCTCAATGCTAGTTGGGGCGTATTTCACTTCGGTTGCTTAGTTGCGCCTTGGCCTGTAGCGGCCATTGGTGCCGCTGCATTCGAACTCTGCTACATCGGTTTAGCCTCACTCGATCTTTCAGGTGATCGTCAACGACGGGCACGCCGCATTGCTGCGACAGCCGTTGCCTGTTCTATCATCTTCAATTTGCTTTCAGGTCTGAAGTATATGCAACCTAATCTATTCCAGGACTCGCCTCTGTGGCTATTGTTTGTCCTTTCGCTTGTCCATGCAGTGCCTCTTTCGTGGCTAAGCTACCAATTGGCAGATCTGATTATTCACTCACCAGAAGTAATCATGCCACAGGAGCCGGTAGAGACTCTGCTTGCCCTCCCGATAGCGGCACCTGAGAGTAGTCGGCGCTATCCATGCCCCGGATGCCAGCAGATGCTTACGCAGGGGGAGTATGGTGCTGCGGTACGGCGGGGTTATTGCCGCCAATGCAAAACGAAGGAGCCAGCTTAGCTGGGAGTTGTGCCGGTATGAAGCCGGTAGGCATGTCGCCCCCTACCGGCTTGTCCTGCCCTTGTACCGGCAGGCTAGTCCAGCACATTTGAAAAAACTCTTTACACTATGTTTGCGTTTACGCTACGGTTACGCTGCGTAACAGAGGGCGACCAGACAATTTATACTTGGAGTTGCTCTGGCATGGTGTCTCTCCGAGGGATTGTTGCTGTGTAAGTGACCAGACGGGTTCTCATTCCGCCTCATCAAATCACCCATAAGAAGAGAGCTTATGAGCGTAGGAAAACGAGCAGCATTGACCACACTGGACGCGCTCTGTTGTGATGAACAGGCCGCTCTGTTGGCACTGGCGCACACTGGTGGGATGACAACGGGACAATTGCAAACGATCTGCTGGCGTGAGCGGAGTCGGCGTACCGCACAGCAGGGCCTGAGTCGGATGGAACATAAAGGGCTGATTGTCCAGCATCACCGATCTGTGCATAGCCAAGATCGAACCTATCGCCTACCTTCGTTGTGGGAGTTGGTGCGAAGAGGTGCTGGTCTTGTGAGGAAGCATCCATTGTCGCCTGAGAATTCTGCCAGCCTGGCAGGACGCACCCTAGAACGTGCTGAGCGTCTAGGTGCGGTGGTGGTGGCGCTTGTATCACAGACTCCGGAGCTTGCGGGTCTTTGTGTCACACTGCACCCATCCATTCACCCTGATCAACCTCGACATGGAAATAGCGATGCACTGCTATTCCTCCACCGGTGGCTCACATCACTTGAGGCGACAGATCAGCCCTCTACAACGCCATGGTTGCCGACGATGGATTTTGATAGCTACAGGGGTAGGGCGTTGCTTATTGAACTGGATGATGGTCTCTCTGCATCTGGCCTACGTTGCCAGGCAGAGCGCTATGCGCGTCCGAGAGTTTGGCGGAATTCTACGCTTGGCGAAGAACCGCTACCGCTCTGGGTTCTTTCTGATCCGCAACGACGCAATGTAATCGCAAGAAACTTTGGGTCATTGTGGGGAGAGCGTTGGCTCAGCGTGGCAATACCAGAGATCCAATTGCCGCAGTGGACACTGTGGGAAGGTGCGAAGATTGTACGTACTTCCTCTTTAGGTGCTGTATTGGATGTGTGCTAATCTGGTTTATTGCAATGCTTTTTGATCGAAATTTAGATAGAGACGACGTTCGTTGAGCGGTTGAAGGATGGCCGGAGGGTTTCCGGAGAGGGCTTTGCCCTCCCCGAAAACCCTCCCCTTTAAGAAGCAACTACGCCTCCTTGAGCTGCGCTGCCAGTGCCCGCAGGTGCTTCGCCATCGCCTGCCACGGTGCGCCGCGTTGCTGCTCGGCTTGGGCTGCAGCATCGATTTTGAGGAACTCAGCGCATCCTGATCACCACTATCCGATATCCTGCATCCATTCCTAACAAACGCCACTAGCCGGATCAGATGTCCCCCAATGCTCGTGAACGAATGCTAGTTGGCCTGTTAGGAGCGAGCGTGTGATTTACAACGCTATCGAAAAATTTCACAAAGTTGTGCGTGCTATCGGTGCTTACCAACTAGCTTGTCTCAGAACTCTCGGCTCAGAAGCATGGAACTAGGACAAGTTGGCCCCAGAATCGTGCTATACTTCCGCTCATCACCCCTGGTTTACCCAAAAGTTCTGCGCTCCAACTTGTCGGAGAATCGTCCGAGGCCGCGAGGTAGCCAAAGAAAGGCTCGGTATGGGAGCCGTAGCCGATGACCCCGAGGCGCTCAGCGCCTTCATTGAGACGCTGGGTGCGAAAGACCCGAAGACGATCGTCGCCTACCGCACCGTCCTCCGAGCCTTCGTCGCCTGGCTTGCGCAGCAGCCTGGTGGTCAGCCCTTTCGCATGGAGATTGTCACCGAGACGTCCGTTCGCGGTTACCTCGAACACCTCACTGCCCTCGGCCGCGCTCCGCAGACCCGTGCCAAGGCCCGTACCGCCTTGCACCGCTTCGGTCGCTGGGCGCAGGCCGAGGGGCTGCTCCGGCGCAACCCCGTCGCCGCTGTCGAGCGGCCCACTATCGCTACCCTGGCTCCAACAGAGTTGACCCCCGAGGCCCGCTTCGTCATCAAGTCCCTGGCTGAGCGTGCCGACTCACCCCGCCTCGCCGCCCTGGTTGCCCTCGGCTACTGGGCCGGGCTCCGCATCAGCGAGATCGCCCTCCTGGAGCTGGAGCACTGCCAGGTCAACCAGCGTGTCGGCCATCAGCGGAGCGCAACGTCGAGTTGGACGCCCACCTCTTCGCGGTGATCCTGGCCTACGGGTGCAACTTGCCGTTGACGACCATGGCAGAAGCATCCAACTTGTCGTACCACCAACTGGTGCATACGGCGGACTGGTACCTACGCGAGGCGACCATCCGCGAGGCGATCATCGCCCTGGTCGACTACCATCAGAGCCTGCCGCTTTCCGCCGCCTTCGGCTCGGGTACCTCGGCGATGTCTGACGGGATTCGCTTCGGCGTTACTGCCCGTTCGCTCTACGCCCGCAACAACCCGCGCCTGCCCACGCGCAAGCGCGGCGTGACGGTCTACGACATGACCAGCGACCAGGGTTCGCAGCCATATCTGGACGTGATCCGCTGCGACATTCGCGAGTCGGCGGCAGTGCTTGATGCAGCTCTCCACCACGAGACCGAGCTGCCACTCAAGGAGCACTTTACGGACACCCATGGCTACACCGAGTTGATGTTCGGGCTGTTCGATCTGGAGAGCCGGGTCTTCTCGCCGCGCATTCGCGACCTGCCATCGCAGGTGCTCTACCCGATGCGGCCGGAGCACCGGCGCGGGACACTCGGCGCCCTGTTTCGTGGAGGAGTGATCAACAAAGACCGCATCCGTGCGAACTGGGATCAGATGCATCGCATCGCCGCCTCGCTTCAGGATGGCACCGTGACCGCGCAGTTGCTCGTGAGCAAGCTTCAGTCACTCAAGCAGCAACATGGGGCGCACCGGGGGATTCAGGAGTTGGGCCGGGTCTTCAAGACGATCTCGGCACTGACCTACATCAGTGATGAGGACTACCGCCGGCGCATCCACCATACGCTGAACAAGGGCGAACTGCTGCACGCGCTGGCGCGCGAGGTGTTCTTTGGGCAGCAGGGGCTCTTCCGCGAGCGCGACTACGAGGGGCAACTCAACCGGGCGACCTGCATGAGCCTGATCATCAATGCGATCGTCGTGTGGAACACGCGCTATCTGATGGCCGCCCTCGACGAACTGCGCCGACAAGGGATGACGGTGAACGACAGCGACCTCCCGTACCTGACGCCGCTGCTCTGGGAGCACATCACCTTCCACGGAAGCTACCACTTCGACCTGCGGGCGGCGCAGCAACAGAGCGGGCTTCGCCCGTTGCGCCTGCGCCAGACCCCGCCCGATCACCGGACAGACGACGATGCCGATGAGGAGTGACTCTGGGGAGGGCAACTTTGTGAAATATTTCGATAGCGTTGTAAATTACACACTCGCTCCTAACAGGCCTATAATGAACTGGCTGCGCAGCGCAGTGGGAGGAACGACCATAATGGGGGGTTCATCGGCGAGATCCCCGGCTTGCAGGGGGTGCTCGGCTATGCCGAGACGCTGGAAGTGTGTCGTGAGGATCTGGCTTGGGCTGCGCCTGAGGCATACCATTACCGGGGCGACATTGGCGTGGCGTAGGTTTGGCCTCGCCCCAGGGGTAGCTGCGCCGCTGCCCGTCCGCAGTAAACGCCGCCGCCGCTGCCCACTCAGTTCCCATGTAATGACCAGCCTCTTCGCAGGCGGAAGCCTAGACCTGACCAGTGCCGACATACACTGGCACCCCAAGGAAAACCAATGCAGATCACTATTCTTGCTGTCGGCTCGCGGGGCGATGTCCAGCCTGCGATTGCTCTCGGAGTCAGTCTCCAGCAGACCGGTCATCGCGTGCGCATCGGCTCGTATGCCCAGTTTGCCAAGCTCGTCGCGGCCCACGGCCTCGCCTTGGCTGGCCGCCGTTGTCCACCACGGTGGCGCGGGCACTACGGCGGCGGGCTTACGGGCCGGGGTGCCCGCGGTGATCATCCCGTTCTTTGCCGATCAGCCGTTCTGGGCCGAGCGGGTGGCGGCGCTGGGGGGTGGGCCTGCGCCGATCCCCCGTCGCCGCCTCACAGCCGAGCGGATGGCGCAGGCGATCACGCAGGCCACAGCACCAGAGATGCGCGCGCGTGCTGCTGAGATCGGTCGGCAGATCGCCGCAGAGCATGGCGTCGCGCGCGCCGTCGCATACATCGAGCAGGCCCTCAGGATCGCGTGAGGAACAGATGCTGAGCGCGGATGGTATACGTGCCGCTCACCGTGCCCGTCACCACCCCCGCCGCCGTCCCGTAGACCTTGCCCTGCCCCGATACGTTGACGTTCCCCTCGATGCCGCCGGTCTGGATGTGGGCCTGCTGGGGAACATCTTATTATTCGGGACTTGTGCTAGTTCTTTTTTTGCCGCATTAGAACGCGGAGTAGCCAAAATAGTTTAGCAGTGCGCTAGATCGCTGACCGCATCACAGAGCCAGCGGCGATTTTAACTAGCACAACCCCTTATTCCGGGAATTTCGTACGCTAAGACGGCTGTACGACCACCCCGCGCTCGATCAGAATGATTCTGGTACGAGTTTCGGCACCGTTTCCCGGCGTAGATAGAAGGAGGCTCCGAGAGCAGAGAGCATCAGAATGCCCTCGGCTATTCTATGAACTGCCCACATCGGCGTTATCTCGTACTAGAAGCATGGTTCTGGTACGACACTGCCGCTACGCCAAGAGCCAACCCGAGTGGCTGGCCTTTAGCGTACGATTTTCCCGGAATAATACCAATTGCCGTTGAATATGCCGCATAGCAAATTGCGCCAGAGCGCATTGCTATGCGGCACGCCCTACTTGCCACTCGTCACTCATCACTCGTAACTGGTATAATAAGGTGCCCCCTGATTGAGCAAGCCCTGCGTGACGAGGGCACCAGCTACCACTACCTCCCACCGAGCCGCTACAGCACGCTGGCGCCGAACCTGCGCGAGCAGCTCAACACCGCCTAGCATGACCAGGGCGTCCCGCGCTACACGGGCAGCAGCTGGACGACCGACGCACCCTTCCGCGAGACGGCTGCGGCGATCGCCGCAGCCCGCGCCAAGGGCATCGCCGCCGTGGAAATGGAAGCAGCAGCGCTCTATGCCCTCGCGACGGCCAAAGGCTACGCGATCGTCTGCTTCGCCCATGTCACCAACACGATGGCGACGGACGGCGATGACTTCGAGAAAGGGCCGGATCAGGGCAGTCAGGCCGCCCTCGCGGTGATCACCGAAACCCTGCGCTGCTGGCAGGGTTCACGGCACGACCAGCAAGCGTGAGCATGCCTGCGCGTACGATGGTTCCGGGATCGTGATAAAGGTGACCCGCTGGCGCGGCTGTTCGGGGCCGAGGAGGAGAGGTGAGCCACTCGTTTCATCGTGATTATCCCGGCCGCTGCGCTACCTGCAACGCGAGCAAACCACATGCATGATTTACCTCACCATCCATCGCCGCCCCGCCTGTGCGATATTGCCCCAACTGAGCTTCTTTCCATCATCGAGACTAGCTTTGTGCGCTCATGGCTGCCCTTTGCCCACATCCCCGGAGCCGCCCTGCACGATGCACCCGACCTGCTCTGGTTTTCGACCGGGCAGCCCGACGCCTTTTTGAACGCGGTGTTACGCACCCAGCTCGCACCAGACGAGGCTGATGTGACCATCCAGACCATGGTTGCCACGTTCCGATCACGCATGCTGCCGCTAAGCTGGTATGTCGGCCCAGCGGCCCGCCCGACCGACCTGGTGGGTCGGCTCCTCACGGCCGGCTTTCGCCACGTCGATACGATGGTTGGGATGGCGATCAATCTGCACACGCGAGCGCCCACCCGCCCGGAGATCCCCGACCTGCACATGGTCGAGGTCAACAACGCGGCGACGCTTCAGCAATGGTTTACCGTGTTCCAGGCGGGCTTCGGGATGTCCCATGCGATGCGCGTGGCCTATGAAGCGGTGTGTGCGGCGGACGACAGCGCCGACAGCGCTGATACCAAGTATCTCGGCTATGTGGCCGGATTTCCGGTTGCCTGCCTCACCCTCACGCGTGAAGAAGCCGTCGCGAGCCTCTATGATGTCGCCACCATCCCTGCCGCGCGGCGGCGCGGGATCGGCAGCGCAATGGTGCGAGCCGCGCTGGAGGCGGCGCGGACGGCGGCGTATCAGACGGCGATCCTTCTGGCGACAGCGGAAGGAGCGGGGATGTATCGGAGGGTCGGCTTTCAGGACTATGGTCAGCTGGGGCACTACGTACTTGATCCGTGAAGCTGCAGGCGTCTCCAGCTACTCGATCCGGCTCTCGAAATCGCTGTGCTGAGTCCCGCCAGCCGCTGGCCCTTGATGGTGACGAACGGAACGGCTTGGAGCGTCGCGCGCTCCGCCCAGGGCATCGCCGATGTGGTCGCCCGCCGGTTGGATACCCACCCCAAGCCCTACGGACGTCGTCGCGCCCACGGACGTGGTGGGGGACATTCGTTCTCTATGCGGTCAATGTCCCGATCACAAGCTACGGACGTCGTCGCGCCTACGGGTGGGATGCCACGGCGACGATGGACGGCCCGGGCGCGACCACGCATGCATGGCGACCGCCGCTGTAAGGCCGCAGCACGCGCCACAGATTCAGTGCCAGCTCGGGTCTCCATGGACGCAGTGCCAGCGCGGGCGGCGATGAGGGCGCGTGCTGCGGCCCTACGTCCCCGCGTCCCCACGTCCACGGCGCGGGCGGGGATGACCCATCGCGTACCGACGATCCATCGCGGGGCGATGATCGGCCCATCGCCCCCGATGCATGGCGTGGGCGGACGATGGACATAAGGTCGAAGCACGCGCCACACAGCGCCAGCGCGGGAGGCGATGAGGGCGCGCGCTTCGGTCCTACAAACGTTGTCGCGCCCACAGACGTGGTGGGGGACGATCCGCCCGTTGTCGGGGATCATGCCCGCCGTGATGCTTGTGGTGGGGTGCTATGGCATGATGCGATCCTGTCCATAGCTTGGACGTTCGCTAGGTGCGATATGGCGCGATGTTATCGCTATCCACACTAACGATCGCGGAGTGGCATTGCGTTGGTAATGATTATTCAAACACAGAAAATCAAGAAAATCACTCCTTTCTGTACTCAGATTTCCAGTTAGCTTCTATTTTCATTTCAGTTGCACCAAGCAGATCATGCCATGTAGTACCTGTTATTTTTGTGATCATGTTATATTCACTAACTCTTCCCTCGGAAGGTCGTAAATCTAATACGTCAACTAATTGGTAACTTATCGTAATGTTACCTTGAGAATCAACATCTACATTTGTTATGACAGTCGAGTTTCGGAGAAGCCATGTCAACTCACTAGATGCGACTCTCCAAGTATCGATATAATCCATATTATTCAAACTTTGTGAATCAAAGGGATTGACTTTAAATATCCCTTTGAGCGGATTTCTTGCTTGTTCTGAAAAAGTAACAGGAGCAGTATTACCTCCGAATTTAACTAATCCTATTTCATGATAATTAAACTCCTCGCCATTGCAATATCGAGAATCGTTCTTTATCATCTCTAGGATTTTTTTCTCGTAATCAATCATGGCAGGATCTTTTCTGATCTTGTCGATTGCTGATTGATCTAGAGTTTTCGTTCTTTGTCTCATTAGCGCAGAGACTCCCGATTCCGCAACATCAGCATAGGGTAAAGATGTTTCACTTATCTTTTCCACCTTAACTAATTTTCTCAGACCCTCCCAACTTACAAATGGAATATCATATCCGAAAAGATAGCCATAATAATCGATTGTATTAACCGGATCCCCCCCCACATACCCATACCGATGCAGAGTCTTGGGCGAAATGATCTGCCCCCGGTACGAATCCTGGCTCATCCAGGTGCCGGTGTCGGGGTCGTAGTGGCGGGCGTAGAATTCGTAGAGGCCGGTATGCTCGTTCCACTCTTGGCCGGTGAAGCTGTAGTGGTTGTGCGGGTCGCTGAAGTTGCCTTTCGGTAGTTCGATCTTGCCGTAGGCTTCGTAGCGGTAGTTGTGGCTGCTTTGGCCTTGGTGCTTGGTGAGGCCCGCGACGGAGCCGAGGCCGTCGTAGTGGTACCAGAAGATTTGGCCTTGTGTGCCGCTGGGGAAGTGGTGCATCTGTAGGATGCGGCCCTGGTCGCCCCGGTAGAAGTTTTCGTATTGCGGGTTCCAGGTGTTGTATTCGGCGATCGGGTCGAGGCCGTCGTAGACGTATTCCACCCGTTTGGTGCCGCCCCCGCCCGTCTTCGGGTCGTATTCTTTGATCACGCGCCGCCCGTTGCCGTCATGATCCATGCTGCTCAGCGCCCGCTCGACGCGGTTGCCCTGTAGGTTTTGCTGGTAGTCTTGGACGGTGACGAGGCGGTTTTCTGGGTCGTAGTGGTAGTCGCTGCCCTGGATGCGCGGGCCTTGCGGGCCGGGGAACTCTTTGTTGATGCGGTTGCCGTTGGCG
Organism: Candidatus Viridilinea halotolerans; assembly: GCA_003934145.1. Taxonomy (GTDB): domain Bacteria; phylum Chloroflexota; class Chloroflexia; order Chloroflexales; family Chloroflexaceae; genus Viridilinea; species Viridilinea halotolerans. The sequence continues at coordinate 16,338 of RSAS01000195.1, forward strand.
TCGTAGCTGTAGGTGACGGTCTGGAGTTCGCCGCTGGTGCCGTTGTTGGCTGCGCCCGCAAGGCGCAGCTTCGCTATGAGGCTGGTGGCGACGCCTTGGTTACGCAGGTCGCCCTCAGCAAGGTAGGCTTCGATCTGGCTGCGGAGGGTGTTTAGGGCGGATTCCACCGCTGCGGCGTTGGGCGCGGGGGTGCCGTAGAGTTGCGCCAAGAGCGCGTCGGCGCGGGCGAGTAGGTCGCTGGCGGCGTCGCCGCTGATGCCTTTGTATTGCTGTGCGGCCACTTCGTGGCGGAAGGCGTGCAGCGCCTGGGCGCTGTTGTCGGCCCGCTTGAGGCCCGGACTGCCAGGATGGGTGTCGCCCACAACGGTCAAGAGTTGGTTGGTGGCGTTGTAGCTGTAGTGCAGCGTCTTGCTGTCGAGGGGGCGATTCGTGTCGCTGTTGTCGTTGGTGGTCAGCGTGAGCCGATTGCCTACGGCGTCGAAGCTATAGTCCGTCCAGATGCCGCGGCTGTCTTCGTCGCGCACGAGGCGGCGTAGCGGGTCGTAGCGGTAGCTGCTCGTCACGACGCTGGGGTTGCGCCAAGCGTAAGTCGCTTCCATGGTCACGCGCTGGCCGACCTCGTCGTAGGTGTAGACGAAGCGGCTGTTGACGGTGTTGGCCCCGCCGATCTGCCGATTCTCGATGCTCAACAGCCGGTTGGCTTTGTCGTAGCTCTGGGTGACGACAGTGCTGTTGGGGTTCTCTTGGCGCACGACGTTGCCCACGCCGTCGCGGACATAGCGCGTGGTGCGTCCGTCGGGGTCGCTCGTGCTGGCCAGCCAGTTGTTCTTGAGGTAGCTCGAAGTGACGATGCGCCCGTCGGGGTAGGTGAGGCTCAGGCGGTTGCCAACGGCATCATAGCCGAAGGCGGTCTGGCGTCCGTGGACATCCTGTTCCTCAACGAGGCGGTTGAGCGGGTCGTAGCTGCGTTCGATGCTGCCTAGGTGGTTGGTGACGTTCAGGAGGTTGTTGTTCTCATCGTAGCTATGGGTAACGAACGTCCCATCGTGGTAGTCAATGCGGGCCAGTTGGTCGTCGGGGTAGTAGCTGTAGCGCGTGCGGTTGCGGAGCGCATCAAGGCGCTCGACGCGGTTGAAGGTCTTATCGTAGGCGTAGTCCCACTGGTGGCCCAGCGCATCCACTTCGCGGGTCAGCCGGTTGAGGCCGTCGAACGCGAAGAAGGTGGGGTTGCCGTTGGCATCGCGGATCTCGACTAGGTTGCCGGTGGCGTCGTAGCGGTAGCGCGTGGTGACGTTGGTGTCAACGGTGGCGGGCTGGTCGGGCTGCTGGTTGAAGGTGACGCTGCTCAGGCGGTAGAGCGGGTCGTAGCCATAGCCGGTGACGATCCCGTCGGCTTCGATCATGGCCACTTGGCCGCCGAGCCAATTGTAGCGATAGGCGGTTGTTTCGTCTTCGGCGTTGGTGCGCGTGGCCAGCCGATCCAATTCGTCGTAGGTGGAGGTTGCGGTGTGGCCGTTGCCGTCGGTGCGCGTCAGCGGATTGTTGTTGGCATCGTAGCTCCAACTGGTCACGTAGCCTTCGGCGTCGGTGCGGCTGAGCAGCCGATAGACAATGTCGTAAGTGAAGTTGGTGGTATGGCCGTTGGCATCGGTTTCGGCCAGCAGCAGGCTCACCGGATCATAGGTGTAGCGCCAGATGCCGTCGGCATTATCGGTGAAGCGCACCACGCGATCCAGGCCGTCGTACTCGTAGGTGCTTGTGAAACCACGCGCATCGCTCAGGCTAATCAGGTTGTCGAGTTGATCATAGGCAAAATGAACCGCGTGGCCTTCGGGGTTGGTGATCTGCACGATGCGGTTCAGATCGTCGTAGCGACTCGTCGTCGTATGGCCATTCGCATCGGTTACGGCAACAAGATTGTTGACGCGGTCGTAGCTCAAGCTGGTGACCCCACCCTCAGCATCGAGGGTCTGCACACGGCGCAGATCGGCATCATACTGATGCTCGGTGACATAGGTGCCACGCGGATCGTAGACAAAGCGCAGGTTACCCGCGAGATCATAGGCAAAGCGCGTGGTGACATTCTGCGTGCTACTGGTTGACGCATCCGAGCGCTCGTTCTGAACAAGCTCCTCCAGGCGGTCGAGCGCATCGTAGCGATAGGCGGTCACAATGCCCTCGGGATCGCGCTGAGCAACCAGATTGCTATTGGCATCATAGCTAAACTGGGTCGTCTGCTGGAGCGCATCAGTGACACTGACGAGCCGATTGGCGGCATCGTAGCCAAAGGTGCTGGTGAAGCCGCGCGGGTTGGTCATGCTCACCAGATTGCTCATGGCATCATAGCCATAGCGCGAAACCTGCGCCGCCGCCGTCTCCTCGCGCACCAGACGATCCAGCGCATCATAGCCAAAGGTGGTCGTGCGCCCATTAGCATCGGTCAGCGCCACCAGATTGCCGACGGCATCATAGGCAAAGTGGGTCGCAACATTGGTATCGGCGCTGGCCGGTGCATCAGGAACCGCATTGGCAATCGCGGAGACCACGCGGTTCAGGTCGTCATAGACCAACGCCTGCACCTGCTGGACGGCACAGATTTCCCCCACAAGTGGACTATTGCAGCGCACCAGCGCAGTCAGGTTACCAACCGCATCGTAGCGGTAGAAGGTATGGCTCTCCTCCGGCCCATGCTCAGCGACACGGTTGTAGACCGCGTCATAGGCAAAGTTCCAGACCCGGCCCTCGGCATCCTCAACGCGCACAAGGTTGTTCATCGCGTCGTAGGCATAGCCAGTGCGGAGGCCAAGCGGCGTATGCTCCTCGATCAGATTCTCCGACTGATCATAGACCAAGCGGCTCTCGCCCCCATTGGCATTCGTCGCCGCGATCAGATTGTCGTTCTTATCGTAGCGATAGCGCACCTGGAAGCCCAACGGCCCATCCAGTTGCAGCAGATTATCATTGCCATCAAAGGTATAGCGCGTCGCAAAACCACGCCCATTTGTACTACTCTGTAGACGCCCCAGCCCATCATAGGCAAACTGCACCTGATCGCCAGCCGCATTGGTCGAACTGAGCAGATCACCAGTCGTCGCGTCGTAGCCATTCGTTGTCTGGTTGCCATTGAAATCGGTGATCTCGATGGGCAACCCACGGCTATCGTAGGTGAGCGTACTGCTATCACCAGCGGCATTGGTAAGGCCAACGAGGTTACCACGCGCATCATAGGCATAGCGCGTAACCCGGCCCTCGGCATCGGTAAACTGCGTCACCTGATCGCGATCATTAAAGGCCCAGGCGCGGCTCCAACCGAGCGGGCCGGTTTCCGTCAGGCGATTGCCGCGATCATCATACGTATACGTATATTCTCGTCCGAGTGCATCGATGAAGGAGGTGCGGTTGAAGTTGTCGTCGTAGGTAAAGAACTCAGCAGTTCCATCGGCATAGGTGATCTGCACCAAGCGATAGAGCTCATCGTAGTGGTAGACAGTCACATGACCGAGCGCATCGGTGATGGTGGTGGTACGGGCATCGTCGTCATAGACAAACGTGCGCCGTTCACGCTCCCCAACCGTCTGCTCGACTACCCGCCCACGATCATCATAGGTCTGCTGATTCTTGAAGTGGCCTTCAGGCGTATAAACACTCGCCAGATAGGCATCGGTCGCCTCATAGGGCTGGCCATCCACATCGAGCAGCGTGCCGAGGTACTGCTCCTCGTAGGTAAAGGTCGTGACATGGCCGCGTGCATCGGTAAAGGCAACGAGGCGCGTCTCTGCGTAGTCAAAGCGAAACTGCTTGCCTTCGGGCGCAGTGATGCTATCAATCAACCCTTGGCTGTTGTAGCTCAGGGTGATCGTGCGACCCGCAGCACTACTGATACTCGTCAGTTGATCGCCGCTATAAGCAAAAAGGAGTGCGTTGCCATTGCGATCTCGCTGCGCGATCAGCCTTCCGGCCTGATCAAACTCATACTCAAGCAGTTGCTTCGTGATCAGCACCAGTGTTGCGCCGCGCTGCTCAAGGCGATCATGCACATCGGGTGTACGTGAGACCAAGCGACCATCTTCAGCCTCGGCAAAGAGCACCTGACGGCCATCGGGATAGATTACCTCATAGCCCTGAAGGAGCAGATTATCGCGCCGGGTTGCGCTCGCCTGGTAGGGAAAACTCCAGCCCTGGCCAGTCAGCCCAACCGTAGGATCTTGGGCATTGTAGGTGAGCGTCAGATCAATGTCGGCCTCGCCGGGGCCAGCCACAAAGACCACTGGCAAGGTCTCGACTTTATTGCCAAGGCCAGGGAGTACCGGGTTGCCAACGCCCACTTCGTAGCCAACACATGGATCGATGCATCCCGTCCCATTGCGACCACGGAAGGTTATGCGGCTATTGCCACTAGCACTGGCTGTATTACCCGAAGGATCGCTCGCCGTGATCGTAAAGTTGACAATCTGACCGCGTGGTACATCCCTAAAGACCGCGTTATAGATATTGGGGCCAAAATCTGGCGTTGGCGTCAGTTCGGGAGCGAGTCGTCCTGGTCCGCCAGCAATAGTCGCACTCGCAATTCTCCCACTGTTATCAGTAATCTCAGCTTTAATACTCAGATTACCTTGACCATCGGGCCAAACTTCAACGAAACGAATCGTAGGCGGCACAAAATCGCCACCACCAGGCCCGCCGCCGCCCTGACAACTCACCGTAAGCGGATATTCGCCACGGGCAACCCCAAAACCAGTATATTCCTGCTGGTGATCATAGTAGAGACATGGCGCATAGCCAATGAGATCATCAGTCGCCGAATGGGCACTACGGTGCAAGGCCCAGTGGAACGAGAAGGTGCGTGTCAGCGGAAGCAGTTGGTTGTAGGTAAACTCCACCTCTCCGGCACTCACTGTCTGACGGGGTTGCCAAGTCGTACCATCATCAAAGGTGACAAAGAGTTGGGCTTCAGCCGTCACTCCATCGGCATCTGGGGCGGGGTCAAGTTCAGCCCGAAGCGTAAGCCGCGCCTCTGTGACCGTCCGGCCATCCTCATCCTCACGCTGCTCCCACTCCGAATGAACCGTCACCGTCTCAAATTCTGGGAAACGGAAATGTACCCGCGTATTGCCACTACGGTCATTCTGAGCGACAAAGCCGCGCTCAAGCTGGATGAAGGGGCGACCACGAAAATCATGGAATTCATCGTGGTAGGTCTCAGGGGCAGTGGTGGTGCTATCTGCGCTAGGAGCGCCAACAGCAGCCCGTTTTGCCGCCGATTCATTCAGATAGGCATCGGCAAGCGGAGAAGCCATGTAGAAGGCACCCAGCGGATCGGGACGCGAAACAAGCGCACCACTAGCGAAACGCTGCACCCAGACTGCGCCGCGTTGGAATGGCGCACCAACAGGGTCACCCAGCGTGCCAAGACCAATGCGTGCACATGCCTGGGCAAATGATGTCCGCAGAGGCGCTGGTAGATCTGTCCAGTCGATTTCAGAACAAGAGGTCAACGAATTGCTTAACGGGCCAAAGAGCGTAAAGTGGTTGGTACGAGCGGTAAGCGAGTGTTGGGCCACATTGACCGTTGTGGGCAATGCCACCCAGTGCTGGAGCGTTTCGTCGTAAAAATGGAGACGTAGGCGATCTTCGTGCAGATCAGCATGCGCCTCATACGCCACGCGCAGGCTCAAGTCGCGCTGGAAGTGGCGCACCGGATGACCGGCGGCGTCTACGGCGGTCAGCGTAAAGAAGCCCCCGGCATGCTGGTAGCCCGCGACAGGGCGCACAGGTTGCGCCTGGTAGCGAATCGTCGTCGTGCTGGTGACTGCGCCAGCAGGTACTGTAAGTTCCAAGCGCCCATCACTGGAACGCAGCACCCCTGCGCTGCTCGGCTCAACCACGATCTGATCTGGCGGCCCGTTCGGCTTGGTGGGAGCGCCTGGGTTGCCCGGCTCACTCGGCTCGGTGGGAGCGTCTGGGTTACCCGGCTCACTCGGCTCGGTGGGAGCGCCTGGGTTACCTGGCTCACTCGGCTCGGTGGGAGCGTCTGGGTTGCCCGGCTCGGTGGGATTGCTTGGGTTACCCGGTTCACTCGGCTCGGTGGGAGCGTCTGGGTTGCCCGGCTCACTTGGCTCGGTGGGAGCGCCTGGGTCGTTCGGTGCGGAAGGATTAGAATCGGAATTCTCTTGATTCCCAGAAGTCTGTACCAAGGGCAAATAGATCGTGGTACGCCCTGCTTGCGCCTGCACCTGGGGCGGGGCACGCGCCGCAGCGGGATCGGCAGCGGGGCGCTGGGGCGGGCCGAGCGGATCATCAACCTGGCCTGCCGCGCTCACCGGCACAGCGGAAGTCTCACTTGGCTCTGGTTCAGCAACAGGCTGCTGGGCATCTTCAGGATCAGCCGGGGGGAACACGGTCGACGCAGGCGTAGCGAGCGTCAGGTGCGCCAGAGGATCGGGTCGCGCAGGGGGCGCAACCTGAGGCGCTTGGGGTGCCTGCAGATCAAGAGGCTCTAACCAAGCGGGTGTCGCCTCCCCAAAAGTGAACGGATCGGCCTCCGGCCCCAGCGCCGCTTCAAGGGCCATTCGCAACGGATCGTTGAAAGGCTCTAAAAGCGACGCAGGGTCACTCGGTAACGGATACTCCTCGCGCTGCGCGGAGGATGCAGGACTGGCCGCGACGACCTGCGGTGGCTGTACTGGCAAGATGCTCATCAGCAGAGCAACAAGCAGCACAAAACTCGCCAAACGGTGCGCACGCGGCAGTGATTGCATGAGGAGTCCCCTTAGAGCAGTGACATGAAATGGGAGATGTGGAATGTGGGTGTGGGATGTGAGTGGTATCTCCTACGTTGCCTGCTCGTATTAAACCAGATAGTATACGCAGTGGCGTCCTGTTGAGCGGGACAAAGAGCGGGACAAAAAACAAAACAGACAGGAATACGCAACAAGGCTCGCACACGAGTGAAGTATCAAACTACGAAGCGCCTACGAATCTTATACTAAGCCAAATAGTACTAAAAATCAGCCTTTCCTACGTGATAAGTTTGTCATCTTTACCTGAAAGATTCTTCATTATTGATTTAGTAAGAATAATCTTTCTTAAGGTGAGTAGACACCGCCATCTCGTGACCTTGTGCAGGGGCAAGTACAAGAACGATAATGATACTTATCGTTCTCGTACTCGCTCAAAACAGTCCCTTTTCGCTCCTACGGGAACGGTAACATGTTGCAAAATCCCCCATTTGTGGTATCTTTGCGAGAACGATAAATCGCAACTGGCTTTCTTGGAAACCTCACGCATGCATCCTGAAACCCCCGACCCCCTCGCGGCCTACTTGGCCCACCTCGATCAACACCTCACCACCCGTGGCCGTCGCGCCTCGCCAGCAACGCTGCGGGCGATTCGTTCCGACCTGCGCGCCTTCATCGCCTGGTGGCAATCGGCGCGCCCCGTCGCCTTCAATCTGGCTCTGGTGCTCGACACCGATCTCGACGATTACCTCACCCAGCGCCAGCGCGACGGGCGCGCCGCTGCGACGATCAATCGCGGCAATGCCTCGCTACGCAACTGGTTCGCCTGGGCGGTCAGCGAGGGGCTGATCGCGCACAACCCGACCGGCAGCCTGCACGATCTGCAGGTGGAAGAGACGGCGCCGCGTGGCCTCAACCTCGATGGGGTGGAGTGGCTGCTCCGCGCTGCCACACAGCTTGATGACCCACTAGATCGGCTGCGCGACACCGCCATGATTGTGTTGCTCTCCGACCTGGGCCTACGCTCACACGAAGCGGCCAGCCTTGAACTGCGCGACCTCGATCTCGACGGCGGAGCGGTTACGGTGCGTATGGGCAAAGGGCGCAAAGCGCGGCGCATCCTGATTGACCTTGACGGCCCGACGATGCGTCGCCTGCGCGCCTACCTCGACACGTTTTATCTCACGGCCAGCCCGCAGGTCAAGGTTGAACCAGCCGCGCTCGAAGCCGGCAGCGTCCTCTTCCTATCCGCACGCCACCGCGCCAAGCCGGGCCGTCCGTGGGAACCAGGCATGCAAACCGTGACGATGCGCAAGCGCATGATCGCCCTGCGCCAGAGCGCCGTCGCCCTCGTGCGCCTTCAGATCGAGCAAGAGGGCGATACAGAACGCAGCGAGGCGCTACGCGACCTCATCCGTGACCTTGAAACATGCAGCCCCCACACCCTGCGCCACGGCTTGGCCTACCGTCTCTACGCAGCGGGGGCCACTACCAAAACCGTCGCCCGCCAATTCGGCCACAGCCGCGAGAGTACCGCAATGAAGTATGGCAAGCAGAAGGAGAAAGAGATTCGTGGGCTGATGGGGCGGGCGAATCGGCGACAGATGGGGGCGGGGTAGGGAAGGATAGAGGAAGTAGAAAATAGGAAAGGGGGGGTGGGGCATCAGGATGCGCTGGAAGCGCCTAGGTGGTTACGAATCATCCCTTTGTGCTACAATCCACCAAGTTCTCTTTCTGTCTACCCATTCCACGAGGGTACTCTATGCCAACCCAGCCTATGGCCGAGGTGTTCGGGCACCGCATTGACGATTTCTCAGCGGAAGCCGTTCGCCACCGCCAACATCGGCTCTGCCCCTTTAACAATAGGGTTCCCTCCTGCACCAAGGACAAGGCGAATAACCCGCTAGGGGTATGCAGTGTGTATGATGGAGACAATTGCGCCATCACATGCCCTGTCCGCTTTCGGCAAGATTGGCGTATTGCGACCGATGCCGCAGAGTTTTTCTTTCCCACGGGAACTACGTGGACTTCGTTCACGGAAATTCGCCTCACTGATGCGTATGGCAAATCAGCGGGCAATATTGATGTGGTACTCGTCTCTTACGACAAGGAAGGCACGCTGCTCGATTTTGGTGCGCTCGAGGTGCAGTCCGTCTATATCTCGGGTAACGTGCGCAAGCCTTTTGAGTCCTACATGGCCGACCCACAGGCGAATGCGAACCTTGATTGGCGTGGGAAGAGAGATTATCCCCGTGCAGATTTTCTCTCCTCTTCCCGCAAGCGTCTCGCCCCCCAACTCATCTACAAAGGGGGTATCCTGCATGCCTGGAGCCGAAAAATGGCCGTAGCGGTGGATCAGGCGTTCTTTGCCGAGTTCCCCGTTTTGCCAGAAGTGGATGCATCGGAAGCAGACGTGGCATGGTTCATTTATGATCTGCGTGAGCGTGACCAAGATCAACGTTATTACCTAGCCCATGCCCGCACGGTCTATACGCAGTTTACGCCAGCGCTGCAACGTATCACCAATCCCGCTCCTGGGCCGGAAGAGTCGTTTCGCACCTTGTTGCAAAAGAGACTCAATGAGAGGCAGATTGCGCCAAGCTTGCCACCAACCGCACCGACGGTGGCTGACTTGTTTTACGAGAACGACCGTAGCGTGGCGGACGAGGAGTGACGATGGAACAGCTTACCTTTCTTGCAGGCCATTCTTCCCCACACTGTTCTGCTGCCATTGTCAATGTTGCAACTGTTCCGCAGCGCAGCCCGTTTCGTTATCCAGGGGGAAAGACATGGCTCGTTCCTCGCATCCGTGCGTGGCTTGGGAGCCTCCCTACGCAGCCAGTTCTTTACATCGAGCCATTCGCTGGGGGCGGGATTGTCTCGCTCACGGTTGCGTTCGAGCAGCTTGCCGAGCGGGTGTTGATGGTAGAGCTTGACCCTCAGGTCGCGGCCGTCTGGCGCACGATCCTTGAAGGAGATGCCGAGGAGTTGGCGCAGGCCATTATCAGCTTCGACATGAGATTGGAGACGCTTACCGCAGCCGTGCAGCGGGAACCCGCGACCGTGGCGGAGTGCGCGTTTCAAACCATCCTCAAGAATCGCACCAATCGCGGCGGTATCCTTGCACCTGGTGCGGGAAGAATTAACCACGGCGAGAATGGCAAAGGGATTCGCTCACGCTGGTATCCTGAAACCATCAGTCGCCGTATACGGGACATCGTGCAGCATCGGGGGCGGCTTACCTTTATCGAAGGCGATGGCGTAGATGTGTGCCGACAGTATGCCGCAGACAAAACAGTAGTCTTTTTTATCGATCCGCCGTACACCGCTTCCACCAAACGTGCGGGAAGCCGTCTGTACCGCTATTCAGAAATTGACCACCAAGAACTCTTTCGTATCGCATCCACCTTTGCCGGTGACTTCCTCATGACCTACGACAACGCAGAGGAGTTGCGTGCGCTCGCTGCGAACTTTGGCTTCGACACGGAACTCGTAGCGATGAAGAACACCCATCACACGGCAATGACCGAATTGCTGATTGGGCGTAACCTCGACTGGGTTCGGCACACTTTAGGCTAGGCTGTCCACCAAGGGTTGCCATGCCAACGCCTCCGCGTAGGTCGCGGCGGCGCAGAGTGGGCGCTGGATGAGGCGATCTAATTCGCTCCAATCTTGTAGCGGTGCCGCCGCAAGAATGGCGCTGGTCGCCGCTACCCGTTGCGGAACATCTGCGATTGCTTCGGCGGCAGAGATCGCGCTGAAGCGCTGTCCGCACGCCAACAGCAGATGGACGCCGCGTAGTTGCAGCGCAGCCCGTAGATCGCGGTCAGCAATGTGGTGGGCAATCCGGTAGACTACGAGGATGACGCCTACAGCTTGATGGTAGCGCTTCATGACGCGCAGCAATTCGCCGGCCTCTAGGTAGCATTGGGCGCGTTGGGTCATGTCGGCGATCTGCGGGATGGTGTTGATCTGTTGTCGTGCATAGCGCCACGCCATCTTGTGCGCTTCACACGCAAGGAGGCGATAGGCCATGCGTTGGAGGGTTGCCACCGACAATTCCGCTCTGGTGCAGCGCATGACGGTGGCCATTGCCAATGTGTAGATTCCTTTTTCTGCCATGATCTCCGCTAGGGCGCAGAGCGCCGCGTCACGGTTCGCTGCCTGGGTGATTGTGCGACCCTGATCCTTTACGCGCGTACCCCACGCTACGCACTCTGCGCTGGCGTTGCCACGTGCGACCTGCGCGGAGAGGGGCGTGAGCAGATCTAGGGCCGCGCTGAAGTAGCCCTGATCAGCCAAACATTGGGCAAGGGTGAGCGTGGGTTGCAAAGTGTTGGTTTGGCCAAGCAGACGTTGCGCCAAATCAAGGTAGCCATGCTCAGCCAGAACCTGAGCTACGCCGGGTAGTTTCACCAAGGGCCAGCGTGTCAGTTCACGCTCCAGATCTGCCAAGCTCATCTCGCCAAGGCGCACAAGGAGCACGAGAAGGCGTGCATCGGCGAGGTGGATGGTGTAGGTAAAATCATCCCATGTGAGCGTAAAGGAGCGCCAAGTGACCGTTGCCGGCCGTCGTCGTTCTTGCGTCAATTGGACAAGCGCTGTGATCAACTCTGGGGCAAGGTCGCGGCGTTCGAGCGTGGCCAGCGCCTCACCCATGGTCAAGAGGAATTCGTGCTGGTAGTAGGGATCAGGTAACGCCGCGATCAGCGCCACCGCCGCTGCAACCTCAGCTTGCACCAAGAGCGCCACAAGCTGATCGCGCTGCGCGTTGAGCGCCGTGATGAAGGGATGGGGCTCGTTAGAAAGGGGTAGCGCATCATAGTCACGGTAACGTAGTGATGGAATGGTGGTGAGGATCGCCAGGTCTTCCGGTGCATCACCACTCAAGCGAGCGTCGAGCCTCATCGCCACGCGCTGCTGATAACTCGGCGTCGTGATCAGCACGAGCAGATCGTCAACCTCTTGCTCCAGCGCATCCGCCTGGGCCATCTGACCCTTCGCCCGCAGCAGCAAGCTGGCATCAAGCAACAACTCGCAGCGAACCTTTGGGTCGCTATGCATAGCGGAAATCAGTGCCAAAGCCTCGGGAAAGCGTTCGCTCCGCAGCAGCAGGCTGGCAATCTGCTCCCAAAGCCGCCCCTGGCTGGCATGTGGAAACATGATCTGGTGCCGTCCAGTCAGCACCAGCGCATAGCTCAACGGCGCACAGAGATGAGCGGCATCATCCGTACCGGTATGCATGGAGAGGTAGGTGGGGGTACAGCCGAGATTCGTGTAAAATCGGGAAGTAACCGGCACCGTGTAGCAAAATGACCACCTGATGTCTGCTACTTCGGTATAGCAGACATCAGGTGCCGAAAAACAGGGGCTTCATGTCTGCTAATGCCAGTCAGAAGGCCTCAAAGGAATGTCTGCTAAGGTCTTCTACAAAGTGGTGAACCTCTGGAAGCCTTCCAGAATCTCGATTTCTTACACGGAACCAGATACTTCCCTTTTTTACACGTATCTCGGTTGTACCCCAGGTGAAGACCCAATTGATCGTTGCGTCTTCTCGTTTCCCCAACTCACTGCGGAGTTGGGCAATAAGCAGAAAGAGGGGAAGCCGCGCTGCCATCGTACTAAGTTGATAGACCGGCTGTTCCAGCGCCGTAAGCAACTCCTCAACATCAGGCTCGTGGCGCAACGCTTCCACCAGCAAGCACCATGCTTGTTCCGTGCGGGCCACGCGTGCGGCATCCCACGTTGGCCCCAAGAGGTCACTGGCCCGCAGATCGACAGGCGTCGCGCTGCGCGCCAAGCTACGCAAAGCAAGCATCCCGATCTTGACGAGATTCAGCAGATCTGCGGCTGCATCGGCGACCTGCCACCCCTCACACGGTTGGCTAGCCACCGTAGCCAGCAGATCGATCAGGTCATACGGCCCAGCGAAGAGCAGATCAAGCAACTGACGGGCAGCGGCATAGTCATGAGCCGCGAGCGCTTCTGCCAACACCTGGGGCGTCTCGTGCCACAGCGTCCACAAGAGCTCCACGCCACGCTCGGAGCACTCGGCAGCCAACGTGGGATCGTGTTGCAACCATTGCGCTAGGTGCAGGAGAACCATACTCTGGTGCAGCGGATGGCGCAACAACGCGGCGCAATGGAGCAGATCGCTGGTGGGCTGTTGCCGCGACATCGTTTGCCAAGTTGCAATGCTCAGCCCATTGAGGCGACAGACAAGCTGGCCTCGGCGCAGGCTACAAGCAGCGAGGCGAGGCAAAAGCGCCAGGCTCCGCGCAAGATCCTGCGCACCGGCAGCAATCAGTTCATCACGGGCCGCATCGAGGGTGCGAACCGCCTGCCACACCAGAGCATCGTGAGAGACCTCATGCAGCAGATGGCCGACCCAATCTGCGGCCTCGGAGCGCGGCAGACCAGCGGATGATCCCACATCAATGCCAGAGTCTTGATCAATTGGCATGACCATCTCGTCTTCCATCGCGATCCCTCCTCGGCACCGTCTGCTCAATGATCGTTCTGAGTCCGCTTTACCCGACAGCAAGCAACTGATCAAGCAGCGGCTGTTGTCAGCACAACGATGGCCTGCACATGTGCGCTGCCCTACTCGCCAAGCGGGTCATCCCCCGCATCAGCATTGCCATACCAGCTATAGGCCAGCCGCCGGGATGGATCGCTGAAACGTACAGCGGTTGGGTCAAAGTGTGCCGGATTGTAGCCTTTAGGCAGCCAGTCGCGGAGATCTTCGTCGAGCGTGTTGGCCACCAGACCAGCGACAAGCTCGCCAAAATGGTGAATTCCGCCGCAGTCTTCGGGCGGGCATGCCCGCTCCCCGCCGACGCAGCGCGGGTAGCGGAGCATAAAGTTGCGGCGAACGACATCAACCAACCGCACGGTATGGCGCCAATCGTCGCCAAAATCATACTCGTACAACGCGGTGTCATTGCGGATGGTGAACATCGCGGCGATCTGGTGCGCCCAACTCGGCGGATCGTCGCAATCCTGGCCCAGACTGTGGATACCGAAAACCCGCTGCTGCTTTGTGCGCGGATGCGGGATAGTGAAGCGGTGCAGGTGATAGTCGAGCCAGCCCATCGCATCCTGGATGGCAACATGGAGATCCCAGAAGGTGTAGTCTCCGGGCACTTCAATCGCACGCCAGATCAGCGGGTCGCTCTCCTGTAGCTCAATGCGAAAGCGCAGCACCAGCGCGTGGGTCGGGATGACCAACTCACGCCCACCCCGGCGCAACCGCGAGCGGCCATCAGTCGTCGTCATCGGGAACCTTGTCTCTTTAAGAGGTAGCAATTCTAACCCTGCCGACCATGGTACATCACTTCCCCTCGCCAGCCGCAGTTAGCCCGCGCAGGGGCTTCGTGTTCCTGGGGCATCATTTCGTGAAGCTCCACATGTAGCTGCGCCCTCGTTGCCCCATCTCACAAACTATGCAATATCTGCCAAGCTCTTTCAAAATTGTTGCGTAGGTCAATCTCATTCGGGTCACGAAGTCTTTCTACGTAGCGATGATGGTGATCTTCGATGGCCTTAATTATTCCATGCCGATTAATAAACACTGCCACTACCCTCTGTTGCTCATCAAGACTACAAGCAAATACGTGGGAACCGTCCAAGAGGGCGATGCGACGCCTAGACATGCCTATGTGAAACAGACCGTTGCGTCCATCTTTCCAGAGTATTTTGACAATTTCAGATCTTGTCTTTTCTGAAAACTGCTGTAAATCTGGGATAACGCTATAAATAGCTTCCTCAAAAAACGTTTTGCCTTGCTTTTCGCTATCCTCGCCTCTCAAAAAAGAGCTGTATCCTTCAAAATATGAAAAGGCCATATTCAAAACACCAAAACCGGCATGCTCGTGTTGGTTAAGAATGTGTCCACAATCGATCAACCAACCTTGAATACGATCCGCATAGACGTCAATACGATCTGCAATAGTGTCGTTATCAAGCTTTGACGAGTCATACTTGGGGCTGACTTTCCATATCTGTACCGTCATTGTGCGCCTCCTAGACCCTTATCCGAGATCTGTGCCACCAGCCACATGAAGCTGAACTTATACAACATAGTAGCAGAGAACGCAATACTGGTGTAGAGTCGCGTGCTGCCTCTACGGTCTCAATGACGATGAATCGAGAACAAAATTTTAGCTCAAGACCTACACCTGATAGTCTTTCTTAATACCCCCGTAGTCGTCGCTGCCTCGTTCGTGGTCAGGCACTCCCACCGAGCCGCTGATGCGCCCAAACATGGGCCGATCTGGATGGTAGTAGCGGAAGTGACCACGAACCTTGTGGGCACTAGCCCCAATCCGTTCAGGCATCCCAACGTCCTTGAAATCCTCGGCGCTCGTTGGCACCGTGGGCTTGACCCTAAGCACGTAGTAGGTGTGCAGCTTTGCAATGCCGCCATGCTTCGCTGCACGCTTCTGTGCAGTTGCGCTCGGCGTCACTTCGTCAACTGGGCAGCGCAGATGCATTGCGCTAATGGCCTTGAGCGTTGCGGGCAGGGCGTTTGCCGTTGCAGCCGCCTGCAGGTGCGCTTCTTCGGACGTGAGTCCTGGTCGCTGCGTCACCACGATGTTCACATGATCCATGTCATCGAGAATATGGCCCTCGCCATCGAGGTTGAGGAGCGCGGTCACGTCAAGGTAGCTCTGAAGCCCCGTCTGCATGGTGTACATGTGGGCAACCGCAAAGAGGCAGAACCGCCATCCATCGGGCAGGTGCTGCCCCTTAACTGGCCCTGTGGAGCGAATGGCCTCGGATCGATCCTCAATAAACATCCCCCGCTGCGCAATGATGGGGGATGCGTCACGGTCGACTCGACGAAAAACGCCCGGAACGGGGGGGCAACCACACCATACCATGCAGCGGGGTAGCTCGTCCCATCCGACGCGGTTCCCGCGTCGATTTGCCGCTGGATCTCGTCAGCGACGATGACCGGCACATTCGGCAGATCCGGGTTCGCCGCGCGGACGAGATCGAAGAGGCGCATGGCTTCGTTGCTCTTGGGAACCTCTCGCGGCATAGTGGTTTTCCCCTCTACTCGTGCTGCGCCATGGGTGCGCAGGCAAGTTACTCCACAAACGAGGCATGGGCGCATGCCTAGAGCTGCGGCCCCTCACCCGATGCAGCCCTAACTCGCTGGGCTGCAATGTGCCGACCTTCAATCGTCTCGGCCCCTAGTGCGAATGAAACAAGTCGCGACGCCTCTTGCAGAACTGCCTGTGCCACTTCATGCTGCTGTTACACCCACGCTACCCACGCATGAACATCCAACAGCCGCTGCAATCACCACACCATCGGCAGCGCACGCATCTGTCTCCTGCTCACTCACTTGACGTACCATCTTACCGCATAAGATCGTTCGAACTTTCGGGAAGGTTTCATGTGTCAGTCCGAGCGCATCAGAAAGCGGTGCGTGACGCTAAACTGTAGCGTAGCTTGAAACCATCCCTTCGCGTAAAATACCACACTAACTCTTACCGTTCGCTCATTTTTTTGGCCGATAAATGAAATATATTCCCCACTTGAGCCTGAAAAAACGGCACAATTTGGCGCTTGTTCCCCACCTACACCCCACTTTGCCTTACACGGTTTTGAGATGTGTAAAGAGTTTCCGTAAAGCTCGCCTTCAAGTGGGGAAGAATGCCCTCCAGATGACCGGTTTTGGCCCGCTGGTGGGGGGATTCTCGGAAACCGGTTGAGAAATGAGCGAACGGTGAGTAACTAGTACAACATTTTAACAATCATTGCCATTTTCCCAGACATGGGTGTACTCCAAAATTACTTCTTGACATGACCACTTGTTCGGTATTATACTTTCTTCACGCTGCAACCTCAAACTTTTTCAGATTGCAGTATGAAGGAAAGACTATGGATGAGAATCTCGACGAGTGCATCAGCAACAAGATGGTGGTTGGACAGTACGCGGAGGCTGCCCGCCTTGCTGCGACCTTGGATAACGTGAGTGCCAAGGAATCCTGGTTCGAGCGAATCGCTGAAGCCCAAGTTGCAGCCTACGTCAAGCAGATGGAGGTAGAGGATTCGCATCAAGGGCTAACCATACTCTTTCCTTTGCCTTCTTGGGTTTCAGTAACCGTACGCCACAGACGGCCAACACTAATACAGGAGAAAAGCGCGTATGACAACGCCCATGTCTAACGATGACCTCTTGGAACTTGATGAGTTACTCGCCGATAATGCGAACCAACCGCAGATCGGGGATATGCTTGAGAAGCTAATCGGCAAAATCATCTGCCTGCCGACGGGTACCTCGCCGAGCTTCTTGGAAATGCATGTCCGCTTGAATCCCTCCACCCCGAGCCTCAGCCCTGGCACATGGGTGTCTGTAGAGACTACGAATGACTCCAGTGAGCCACGGCGCACACTAGGCCGAGTTGTCAATACCTGGGAGCATAACCCACACGAGGATGCACAGGGTTCGCTCATAGGCGATGTATTGCCCTTCAATACCGTCTACGCCCAAGAGGGTGAATCGACCGTCATCTACCGCATTACGGAAATCGAACCGATGGAGGAGGCCATCATCAACAATGAGGGGGCTATCGTACGGATTGAGGAACTAAGCACACTGCCACGCGCAGGTGCTAATGTCTATGCAGCGAGTGATATTATTGTCACGGCGGCCCTCGGGCTGGCTAATGACCCAGAATTAGGACTGGAAATTGGCACACTCCGCAGTTCCGGGGAGCCACCAATTCCTGCCATTCTCACCCGCTCTGCGATCCAACGACACATCTTCATCGGTGGCGGTATCGGCTCCGGTAAGTCCTATACACGAGGCGTGATTGCGGAAGAATTGTATGCGCTTGGTGTTCCTCAAGTAAATATCGACGTCAATGGAGAGATGATCGATGCCACACATCAGCTTGGTGGTATCAACCTCGTGCCTGGTAAGGACGGTTTCACCCTTCCGCTAAGTTCACTTACGGCGCAGGACGTGATCGACGCTATCCCTGGTCTCCGTTCCGGCACCAACATTGAGACATTGATTAGTTACGCTCACGAGGAACTCCTGAAGAATCGAACCTTGGCGAAGGCTGAGTACTTTGGTGTGGAAGATCTGGTTGATGAAATCGATCTCGTAGCCCCGGTTCTTGAAATGAAAGCCGCAAATACCCTTCGACCAGCAATGCAACGGGCCTACAGTTTGAATCGCATCTCCTACATTGGTAAACCCTTTGACTGGGACAAGTACATCAAACCCGGTGCGCTGATCAACATCGACTGTCGGGGAATGCTAGTCTCGGATATTAGGCTGATCGTTGCATCCATCGCCCGTGACCTCCAGCGACTCGCACGGAAGGACAATAACCTGTTTGTGGCATTCAGCATCGACGAGTTCCACTTAGTCGCCCCGAACGACGACAAATCCGTAACAACCCAGGTGCTACGCGAGATCGCCCGTATCGGCCGTCACTATAAGATCGGTCTAATCCTGACGACACAGTCGCCGCAGGACGTGGATCGCTCAATTCTCAAACGGCTGCTGACCCGCTTCTTGCACGCCATCGAACCCGACCAGCTCGACGCTCTGCGTGGAGTCTTCTCTGATGCCTCGGAGACTCTTGTGAAAACACTGCCGAAGTTGCCTCAAGGAACCTGCATCGTCACCGGTGCCTTTGAAACCATCCGCCACGCGGCGGTGGTCAACATTCGAAAGCGGAAGACCATCCATGGCGGAAAAACGCCAGATATATGGAGCGACTTTGTGTCGGCAGGATGGCAGGGGAAACGCGACATCAATATCTTGGAGGATTCCCGTGACCAGTGATGCGCTTGGCAAGCCGAATGTCCAAAAACGCGAGGTAATGATCATCGACTACCTGCGAGAGAAGCCGCAGGGCGCGGTGGTCAGCGAGATTCATGCTAACGTCAGTGAGATCCTGGGCGACACAATTAGCCGCCAAGCTTACGATAAGCTGCTCCAACGCCTTGTGGTGGCCGGAAAGCTGGAAGTTATAGAAGGTGAGCCAGGTGCCCGACGCTACATGGTGCCACCCCAGATCTATGCTACAAGTAGGCTGACACTCGACGAGGTCTACGAACTGCTCCCCTTTGTGAATAGCTCTGAGTCGATGGCTAGGGCGATTGAAGCGCAGCAGTACTTTTACGAGAACCGAAAGACAGTGCTCCGCGCCACCGCCGAAGCCTTGATCGAGGAG
This sequence comes from Candidatus Viridilinea halotolerans, assembly GCA_003934145.1. Lineage (GTDB taxonomy): Bacteria > Chloroflexota > Chloroflexia > Chloroflexales > Chloroflexaceae > Viridilinea > Viridilinea halotolerans. The sequence continues at coordinate 35,281 of RSAS01000195.1, forward strand.
GACGCAGTCAAACTCTTCATGCTCTGGATTCAGACTCTTGTGGAAGAACTCAGGGTCAGTCTTGGAAACTACTGGTGGCGGGAGGAGGATGGCCCACACCAAGGTAAGCGTGTGCTGATCGACAACGCGTTCGAGCGTCAGATCGAAAATCAGTGTGACACGTTACGGGCGATTCTCTATCAACAACTCAGTATTCCACCCGAGGTACTCAATATCCCCGAGTGGGATGGACCAAGAGGCCTGCGGCACAATGCTGACATCCCAATCGAGTATGACGCGCAGGAACTTGAGCGGCTCTTACAAGTGCGCATCTTTGGCGTCGGTCCAAAGCAGACCATGCTCGGTCTCGTAACGGTTGACCGCAAGAAACGCAGTATGGCAAAGCAAGACATGGTGATTTCTGGAAGCGATGGAAGCTTTCACGCGGGCACGGTCGGTATTCGTACCGCGCAGGGCTATATAGAGGACGAATCGTTCGTAGTCACCTTCAATAACGGTGTAGCCTTTGTTCGCTCGTCCGAGCGGATGGAGAAACAGTACGGAGAAAAAAAGTTTGTCCACTCCGCACCATTGACGCGGCAAACGGTTGATGACCCCGCGTACAAGGGGATGGTGTTGGCACCCTTCATGTTCCCGATGCTAACCGACTCCGAGTACGAGCACATGGTCCGCACAGCTTCAGACGTAGTACAGATGCGTGTTGACGAAAATACCTTCCGGGGTATGGCACGTGAAGTGGTGACGGGTATGCTCATACCCGAGCCGCAGGTGCATATCCGCGACGGCACAATCACACCCCAGAGTCGCGGCTTCAACCACTATTACCGGATAGATCCTTATGGCGAGATCACCCGCGAAGGCATCAAGTTGCTGAGCGAGATATTGAAGCGTATCCAGAGCCAGCGGCGTCCGCAGGTCTACGCCGGCGCAGTGAAGTCGACACAGATCCGTCTTTTCTCACGACTCATCAACTGGTACATTGGACGTGGTTCAAAGATCACGCGGGGTGCTGCCATCGCTCCGAACTGGGACGACCGACACGCCGGCTTCATCGCCGACACGGACGTCATGAGTTTGCTGCTATCCAACTTGGAGCCACCGATGGAGCGGAACGGCTTCTGGCTGTCTTGCGCCGTGCTGCGTCAGTTCTCTTCCCTCACGGAGTTTTACACGTACAAAGCCGGCATGCATCCCAAGTGGCTACCGGTGCTTCAGCGCCTACGAAATGATGCGCTGAGGAGACACGATGACTACGGCGGTGCCCTACCCTACCACGCGATGATCAGCGAGGACGCACTGGAGGACGACCCCTACCTGCACCTCTTGGAAAGTGCTGACTTCGTGTCATTTTACATCGGGCACACCTCTGGCGACCCCGCACCGAAACTCCCTCGCTACGAGTTCCTGTGCTCGCTGCGGGAACTCCAGACTGACCCCGAGAGCTCACGGGAAATCGTTGAACGCAACGTCCAGCAGCTTGTGACGGCGCTCGTCACCTGCGAGTTCACTCAAGATCGAGAACATAACTTTTTGAACCGAACGAGTCTGACCAAACTAATTCCGTCGGTCGTATACCGAGCGCACGAATATGCCAAGCATCTCGGTAAGAAACTGGAGGGGGAATACAAATCGATCGTCGTCGCCCGCCTGATCGCCCGGCGGAAGCTCCAAAGCGGTGGAGAGCGGGGTGTCGATATTCGCCCAATCAGCATTCGGCGATACATTGAGCGATTCGTCGACGCACGTCGTGCATTACCCCCGCCAGAGCGCGGTGACGAAGAACGCTAGGTCGGGAGGATATGCTGGATTTGCTGCTTGATATGCTGACCGATAGCCTCGGCGAGAGGCAAGGGGACGGCGTTTCCTACGAGCAGCATCTGGTCGGCAAGGTTCCCATGGAACACAAAATCGTCGGAGAAACCCTGAATCCGCGCACCCTCTCGGATGGTGAGGGTGCGCGACTCTTGATAATGGAAGAACCGTCCACTCCCTGCATTCTGGAAGTATGTTGTCAGCGTCCTTGCGAGTCCGCGACGATGCAGGCGTCCATATGCCTGAGAGTAGTGAACTGCGTTGCGTGACCCGCTCGTGTCGGCATCGAGAATGCCCCCCTCCCGGACACTCTGCATCATATGGAGCATGTCTGGCTGGTGCTGGCGTGAGGTACAATTCGCCACCTCACCACATGTGCTGCGTAGTCGACGCTGGTAATCGTTGGTAGCTTGTTTTGTATAAGGCACAGTCGCGTTGGAGTTCTCGGTTACACCAATGACATCACCAATTGCATTTTGAACGGTGACCAATGGCTTTAAGCATGCCGATATCTCGGTACTCACCTGATCAAGCTGACGGGCGATCCGCGCTTTAATGATCGGGTCGGCACCAAAAATATGGGGGGCGCTCTTTTTTGTGAGCTTCACACGGTCATCGCTGCTAGGAAGATAGTACGAGTAGAGACTCTGTCCGTATTTCCCGTGGGTCGGAACAGGCAGCGTGGGCTGGAGGTTCAAGTCTCGACGATATGCGATCAGAATGAGGCGATGACGTGTCTGCGGGGTACCATAGCGTGCCGCGTTCAGAATACCGTAGGTCACTAGATAGTGCTGCTCAATCTGATCCATCAGAGGCTGGAAAAGCGGATGGAACAGGAGCTGGGGTACATTTTCCATCATCAAGAAGAACGGCTGGATTTGAGTTACAACCCTAGCGTAGGCAAGAACCAACTGGTTGATGACATTCTGAGGCTGTTTCTTACCCGCGAGGCTAAAGCCCTGGCAGGGCGGACCACCTAGAATCCCGTGCAGAGTTCGGCCAGCAAGAGTTTCTTGAACGGCATGCGCCTGTAACTCGCTAACATCCTGTTTAAAATAGGCGGCCCCCGGTCGATTAGCAAGGAAGGTACTCTGAGCGGGTGCAAAATTGTCGTAGTATGCTATGGTTTCATAGTCCCCAGCACGCTCGAACCCTTGAGCGAGACCAGCGGCACCGGCGAATAGCTCAATAACGTGCATAGCACACTCTCACTCTCCGCTGTGGACATCGTGGTCGTACAGCAATTATCGAAATAGTGTTGCTGTACCAGCAACAACACGCATATCATAACAAGTCATGTTGCTACTGTCAAGTATTTTGTTGCTGCTATTGCAACATAGCGAAAGCTGTGATAGATTTCAAGGTACTTGAAAAGGCGGGAGGCAGCGGATGATTTACTCACGGCTCAAGGATCTGATCGATCAGAAAGAAACGATTGAGGGCCGCTCGCTCTCCTACCGCACTATCCAAGACGAGTGTGGCGTGTCCGCGTCGACCATTTCACGTTTGGCAAACAATAAGATGGATCGGTTTGAGAAAGACTTACTTAATAAACTCTGCCTATACTTCGCCTGCTCAGTCAGCGATATTTTAGAGTATCGTCCAAACGAAGCTGAGTCGTGCGAATTGTGACTTGAGGGATAAAATAGCCGTATAAAGATTCATAACGTGGCCGCGATCAAAATAAATAAACTTATTTTGATTAAATCAAGATGAAATTTATTCCCTGTAAGTATTTACTATCACTCGACTAAATATATTATATAAAGTGATCATTATCTAATGATATTCAGACTAAAAAAGATATGTTTTCAGATATCTATTCAGACCCCCCGGAAGGAAGCAGTTTAGGGCAGGCTGATTCGCCCAATACGCGCTGACGGCGGCAATCAAGTAGGGCAGGAGCAGACGCTGGTATTGTGCGCACATGTGGCACTGACAATGAGACAAAGCGGCTCCCTCCGACGCTTTGCGTGCCGTAGATCCCTTTGCGCCAGAGTACCGCCGGACGTAACGCGCGTTCGGTAGCATTGTTGGTCAGATCAATACCCTTCACCTCTACGAACGTCCAGAGCGCATCTCACAGGCGCAGCAGTTCGCTATAGAGGCTGCGGAGGTAGTAGCCATCATACTGGACGATTTGCATGCGTTCCCGCATAGCCTGTTGGACGGGCTAAGTGGTACTTTACGCGAAGGTTCGAACGGTCTTATGCGGTAAAACGGGCCTCTGTTCGAACCTTGAGGTAAAGAAATTTACCCGAAGGTTCGAACGAAAAGTAGAGATTCTGGCTAGGTTTGCCATTATGAAGCGATTCTGGCTTTGCTGGGGCCGATAACCGATTGATTGATCATCGCCCGCCTTCCACCGCTCTGGGAAGCCAACGAATGAAAAGCAGTGGCCCATTGGAGGCCTGCTGTTCGAGGATTGAGGTAAATGTTCGAGGATTGAGGTAAAAAGTGTTCGAACCTTCGCGTGAAGTACCATAGGGTTCACGGTAGAAACGGAACGGAAAATACTAATAATCGATACCGTGTAAATTAGTCCTGATGCAGCGCACGCGTGTATAAGCAACGTACACGGTAACAATTATTGCGTTTTCTGTTCCTATGTTGCACAGAGCCAGATTCCAGGGCGCTCGTTACGGTCAGCGGTGACGTTTGGAAACCCGCCGCAAGCCGCAGGGGTTCAATCTGTGCGGTGAGGCAGGTTAGGCCAAGAAGCCGCCGGGCTTGAGGGCGTACGGAGTGTTCACCTTCATGGAGTAGCCTGTCTAGCAACCTCAGTTGCTATGTGTCCAGCGAAAGATGTTACGAAAGTTCGCAGGCTCGTGATCGCATCTAATTCCGTATACTGCCCATCTGCAACCGCGCTACGCGGCGAGGCGATAACGCAAGCGGCAGTGTACAACTGCTCCTGCACAAGGCGTTGGCACAGCAGGTTATATCGCTGGATGTAGGAAGTTCCCTGAAAGACTGGAAACACCCGGAAATGCGGCGAAGCTTCGCGGATAGGGGTACGTGAGCCGGTCGCATCCTCGACGAGCATCAACCAGCCCAGAAAGGGCCGGGGGTACTTCCCAAAAGCACCTTCCCGGTACGCTGTCTGAAAGTCGTGCGCAGAGCCGATGGCCTCCTCGACCCGATTATTAAAGTTGTTGCCGAACGAAGGGCCGACTTGGCTTTTGAACTCGATCGCTGCCACGAGGTGGCCCTGGTGCAAGACCAGCACATCCCAGAGCTTGGTCGGACGGAAGTACCCTGGGAGCATCACCAGCGCCCGGCTCCGGTGCACCTCTGCCTCGGTGAGACCATTGGCGCGCACCAGATCCAGGATGAGGGCAACGAAGCCATCCATGTTCTTCCCAGCCGTCACCGCTCCCCGCTGACCAGCGTCAATCCTTCCAGTGACGGTTTGTGCCTGGCGTGCCTGGTCGCGGTTGCCCCAGAACGCCTGGACAGCGGCACTAGACTTCGTCTCGTAGTCTGCCAGATCAAGCGCCATGTGATAACCTCGTGCGCTCGTCAAGTGCTGCCTGTTCAGCCTCCGACAGCCCGTAGAGTACGGCTACCGCATGCCTGCTCGTCTCCAGATCCGAGCACTCCCCAGCCGCGATCAGGGTCTGGCGCAGTGCAGGGGAAATTTCACACCAGTGGGGAAGCCGAATACGGCGCAGGTACTGCGCTTGGAAGCGGAGGAAACCGCCGCGCATCCGCGTAGAGTAAGTGGAGACAAACAGCCGAGCGATTCCAGAGCGGAGCACAGCCTGGAGTGCCCAGAGATTCCAAGTGTCGGAGATAATGTAGTACAGGTTGTGGTGGGGGTACAGATCGCCCGGCTCGTACACGATGTGGGCCTCACCCTTGATGTCGGGAATGAGCAGCTTGGGGCGCGTGGCGAGGGAGGGGGTAATGCGGTCAATGGTTCGGTACCAGCCAGCGGGTGCCTTCTGAGCGACGTGGCGGCGGGCAATGGTCTCTCGCCGTAACTCGAGGTAGGCGCGGAGCCGAGGGTACTGCTCCAGTGGGACGAGGTTGCCGTCATCGGCGAAGGGGTTGACGACCCCAAACCCCTGCCAGCGCACCTCACCGGTCACAATATCCCTGGTCATTGCCAGGCGCAGCTTGCGGTCGTCCTCTACATCCATTGCGTCGTAGGGAGCGATGAATGCCTTGTCGGCCCCGGTGGCAACTCCGATGCCCACCTTGCACCCGACACCCTCAAGCGTCGGGAAAGACGCCTCCAGTCGTCGGACAAGGGCCAGTTGATCCGGGGGCTCTAAGATCCAGGGCTCAGCCCCCGTTACAACACCCTGGACAGTACGAACGCCTTGAGTGCCGGGAGGAAGAGGATCGGTGATGAGCATGGCCGCAAGCGCGGTCAACCCCAGGGTTGAGACTTCTGGGCGATGGGCAATGCGTGTGGCAGTGCCCGGCTCACGGGCAATGATCGTAATGGCCGGATAAGCAATCACATCCGACTGGAACGCTGGCGTGTCCACCATATTGACGTAGACCTTGAGGTGAAAGCGCTCGGCGACAAAGGCTCGCAGCGGGCCGCCATAGCGGTTCTTCATCCACCGGTCAGCGCAGATAAACCCAAGCTGCCCTCTTTCCTTCAGGAGCAATAGGGATCGCTCGATGAATGGCACATAGAGGTCGGCCCGGTCGTAAATGGTTCGGTAGCGCGCCCGATACTCGGCCATGAGGGCATCAGGAATGCGCTCCTGTCGGACATATGGGGGATTGCCTATCACCACATCGAAACGACCGGGCAAATCCACCAGGAGAAAATCACCGGCGATCAGCCAGGTGTCGGCAAGCTGCTCCGCCACGTCGCCAGGGATGCCGTGCTGGAGCAGCCGCTCGATCACGAGTAGCCTCGTGTGGATGAAGGTGTCCTGATGGATCTCTACTCCACGAATAGCATCTCGCAGAACGTATGCGTCACCCTTGTCTGGCCCACGGCGCCATGCGATGATCAGCCGGTCAATGGCGGGGAACAGAAAATCGCCTTGGCCGATAGAAGGCTCCAGCAGCCGTAGCTGGTCAAGGGGACGATCAGTTCGGTAGCCAACCAAGTCGAGCATGAACTGTACGACCTCGGGGCGCGTGAAGATGGCCCCCCGCTCCTCGACGGTTCCCGTAGCTATGGACACGGTGATCCCTGGTGTGAGCGGTAAGTGTTCTTGTTGCCAGGGAGATAGCTGGCTTATGAACTCGTCTGGTACCACGTAGCCGCTCCACTGAAGTTCAAAACGATATAGGGGGATTGTACCTTAATTGGGGTTCCTGGTAGCAATGGAACAGAGAACACCAATAAGCCCGTGTAGACCCACACTTCACCCCTTGCGCTGCCAACCGACCAGCGCCATCCCCGAAGCTTGGCCAAGAGAGTGAGAAACAGAGACGCAGGCCCGCTTGGCCCGCGCATGCGTCAACTTTGCTGATAATTCCAGCGAAACGGGTCGAGACAGCGAGGCGTGGAGGGCATTGCCATCAGGAGGGGGCATGGGGAAATTGGTGATAATGCCCATTATCAGCAATGCTTGGTGCTTCGCACCCCCCTGTGGACAGGACGGGGAGGCTAAAGCGAACATGAGTCATCCCGAATTTAAGGAAGGCTTGAGCGGGGTTCCCGGGTGATCACCCAAGAGACGGCTGAGGGCCGCCCGCAACCGGTAGAGCGGAGCTGCAACCAAGCGGCTCCGCGTTCCGGTGCGGTGACAGCCCCAGCGGAGGCAGGCTTCGCGCAGTGCGTCGCATGACCGTGCCAGCAAGCTGAGCAGAAACGCATATACGAGCGTCAGCATCAGCAAGAACTTCTCCCGCCGCTCCCAAGCCCACACCCGGGGGCTCTCGCAGCCCAATTCGCTCTTGTGGTAGCGCCAGGTCTGCTCAATCTGCCAGCGCCGAGCGTAGGCGATAACCACGGCCCAGGCGTCGTCTGCGGTACGGATCGGGTCGCTGGTCAGCAGATACCACGGCTCCTTGCCGCCTTTGCGGCGGGCCACGACGAGCCAGAGCGGTCGGGCATGTTCGGGGTGGGTCACGGAGATCGCCAGCACGCCCACCGTCTGGTGCGCCTTACGCTTCGGGTCGTAGAGCTGCCGCGTCGACCACGCGCGCTTGCCCCGCGCAATCTCCCAGGTTTTGCGCCGTTCCCCCCAGGGATCGAGCAGCATGTACCGTTTGGGCCAACGGAGCACAAAGCGCAGGTTGGTCTCCAGGACCTGATTCAACCAGGGGGTGCCCGCAAAGCCACGATCCCAGACATGGCGCACCTGTCGGCCCCACTGCTGCCGGGCGCGGGCCAGGAGCAGGCCCATCACGGTCTTGTGGTCGGTGGCATGGGGGCCGCGCTTGGTCCACCACTGCATGGCCGCAACGGTGGGCGGACCGGCCAGGCCGACGACGAGCAGGCCAACCCAGTGCAGGCCCGCGACACTGATGGGACGTCCCGTCACGGGCGGATGAAAGAAGCCTTTGCGGATGCGGGTGAGGCGACGGGCCTTGCTGGAGCGCACGCTACACAAGTCGGGATGGTGGTCGCTCTCGCTCTTTTCCAGCACGCTGTCGTCCCAGACGAGCAACGCCTCCTGTCCCGCCGCACGCAGGGCTGTCACCCGTTCGATAGCCTGCTGCCACAGCCAGTCAGCCAGCAGACACGCCTCCCACTTCGGCGAGCGCAGCAGGTTGCTGAGGCGCTTGGTGCCAGCCGGAGCATGGCCAGATGGGGCAAGGTAGCTGCCAAGCTCGCTAAGCAGCATGCCCAGGTTGCGGTGACGCCAGATGAGGTTTTGTTGTCATCTGTCCCGAACATTAAATTCGGGATGACTCATGTTTGCTTTGTGGCATTTCAGATTTTTAACATTTCAGCATGTCGCGTACCTGAAATGTTGACATGCTGCGTTTTTAACATTTTAGCATGCCGCGTACCTGAAATGCTGGCATGCTGCGTTTTTAACATTTCAGCATGCCGCGTACCTGAAATGCTGGCATGCCGGATTGTTAAAAACTCAGCATGCCGCATATGCGCTTACTGCTGCTCACGCAGCCACGCCTGGAGCAGGTTATCAACGAGATCGCTGAAGTCGCGGGTGTTGCCCTCTTGCAGCAATGCAATCCTTGCCTGCC
>RSAS01000780.1 GCA_003934145.1 Candidatus Viridilinea halotolerans
ACCCTCTTCTTTCTTTCGTTTTGGCGGCTTCGCCGCCAAAACGAAAGAAAGAAAGAAAGTTCTTCGGGGGAGGCGAAGCCTCCCCCGAACCCCCACCGGAGGTGACTTTGACATAGCCCTAGGGTTCGGGGGCATGGCCCCCGCAAAACCATCCTGTCGGCGGGGGTTCGGGGGCATGGCCCCCGAAAGTTTCCCCATCCAGGGGGCATGGCCTTACGCCCCGCAATTGTAACATCTCTGATGAGCAGTATGGTACACTCTCCACGTCGGTCATAAATTTCTCAGCCAGGATAGGGTCTATGCAGCTCGCTGATCTCTTTACGCCCCAGGCGCGTGAATTGGCCGCGCCGATCTGGGCGGCCCCGCCGCAAGCCGGGGCGATTCCGTTAATTTCGTTGGCCTATGGTCTCGCCGATCCCGTGATGCTCCCCCAAGAGGAATTGGTCGAAGCGGCAGCGCAGATTACGGCCAATGATGTGAATGAGGTACTGAATTATGCGCCCGATGCGCGGCGCTTAAAGACGCTGATTGCCGAGCGGCTGTGCCAAGAAGGGGTGGCTGCTAATGAGCGTCAGATTTTGGTGGCCTATGGCTCTTCGCAGATTTTGGGCCTCCTGCCCCACGTCTTGATCAACCCCGGCGACACGGTCTTAGTGGAGGCACCGACCTTTATGGGGGCAGTGCGCATGTTTGGGCGCGCCGGAGCGCGGCTCGTCGGGGTGCCGGTGGATGCCGAGGGGCTTGATGTGGCGGCGCTGGATGCAATCTTGCACGATTTGCGTGCGGCGGGGGTACGCCCGCGCTTTCTCTACAGCATCCCCACCTTCCAGAACCCCTCTGGGGCGACGCTCAGTCTCGCCCGGCGTCAGCGGGTGGTGGCGCTCGCCGCCGCGTATGGCGTCCTCGTTGTGGAGGACGATGCCTATGTCGATCTACGCTTTCGCGGCGAGCCGCTGCCGCCCATGGCTGCCATGGACACAGATGGCTGGGTGTTGCGCGTTGGCACCTTCTCCAAGATTTTGGCCCCCGGGCTGCGCGTGGGCTGGGCGCACGGCCCCAAAGCGCTGATTGATCGGCTCTTTATGTTCAAACCCGAAGGCACGAGCGGCCCCTTCGTTACCCACCTCGTCGCCCAATACTGCGCTGACGGGCGACTTGAGGCCCACATCGCTGCATTGCGCTTCCATTACGCCGCCAAGTGCGCGTTGATGGCCAACGCACTCCGTCGTGAACTGCCCGAGGCCACTTTCGTCATGCCCGACGGCGGCTTCTTCATCTGGCTGCGCCTACCAGAGGGCGTCAAGAGCAGCGCTCTCTACCCTGTTGCCATCGAACATGGCATCGAATTTCTGCCTGGCAATCGCTGCTTCAGCGACGGGCGCGGCGACGAACACATCCGCCTCGCCTTTAGCGAAACCCCCGCCGCACAGATCGAAGAGGCGGTGCGGCGGCTGGGGCAGGCGGTGGCCGCTAGCCGATAGCCGAAAATCCGAGAGGTGGCGGGGGTTGGGGGCAAGGCCCCCGAAAAACATCCTGCTGGCGGGGGTTCGGGGGCAAGGCCCCCGAAACACACCCCTCCGGCAAGGGGTTCGGGGGCCTTGCCCCCGAAAACACCCTTCCGGCGGGGGGGTTAAGGGCGGACAGAAAACGTGTGCGCCCCCTTCTGGAATCGCATTGCAACGCCAGGAATCTCGATCTCTTCCCCCCTCTCCCACAACGTGGGAGAGGGGGCAGGGGGTGAGGGCCATCCGTGGCATCCCAATCACCTATCCGTGACTTGCCGAGCGAATGTTCTGTCCGCCCTTAAACGGCAGGGGTTTGGGGGCAAGGCCCCCGAAACACACCCTGTCGGCAGGGGTTCGGGGGCCTTGCCCCCGAAACACACCCTGTCGGCGGGGGACGGGGGCAAGGCCCCCGCAAAACACCCCGCCGGCAAGGGTTTGGGGGCAAGGCCCCCGAAAACACCCTTCCGGCAGGGGTTTGGGGGCAAGGCCCCCGAAAACACCCTTCCGGCGGGGGGGTTGGGGGCAAGGCCCCCGAAAACACCCGAAGCCCCCCGCCAAGGGGACGTACAACACCTACAAAAGGAATTCTCCATATGGAACAACAACCACCAGCCCCGCAAGCACGCCCCGCCGGGGGCAATCGCAGTTGGCTGATCGCCCTGGCGATCATCGTCGGCATCCTCTTTTCATGTACGCTCCTGCCCTTGGGCAGCCTTGCCCTGCTCTTGGCCGCAGGCGGCAGTGGCGGCGGCGGCGGCGGGCCGTTCCCTGCCACTACCTGGGAAGAGCGCATTGTGGAGGGCGCAGGCGCGAACCGCATTGTGATCATTGACGTCAGTGGGGTGATTGGCGGGGCGACTGACGTTTTTAGTAGCCAGCTTTCACACGAACAAATTCTGAGCCAAATCCGCCAAGCCACCCGCGATGGGCGTGTGCGGGCGGTGGTGCTGCGCGTGGAGAGCCCGGGCGGGGGTGTGGTAGCCAGTAGCGAGATCCACGCTGAACTCCAGAAGTTGCGTGAAGCTGGCAAGACTCTTGTCGTCTCGATGGGTTCTGTCGCTGCGAGCGGGGGCTACTACATCAGCACGCCGGCGCAGCGCATCTACGCCAACCCCGATACGCTGACGGGGAGTTTGGGCGTTATTCTGAGTACGCTCAACTACGAAGAGACTTTCGCCCGCCTCGGGTTGCGTAGCGTCGTCTACAAGAGTGGCGACATGAAGGATATTGGTTCGGCAACCCGCGAAACCACGCCCGAGGAGATGGCGGTGTTGCAGTCGATAGTTGATGATGCCTTCAACGGTTTTGTGCAGGTGATTGTTGATGGGCGCAGCATGGATGAAGCACAAGTACGCACCCTCGCCGACGGGCGTATCTACACCGGGCGACAAGCCTTCGATCTGGGGCTGGTGGACACGCTAGGTAACCTCGACAGCGCCCTCGAAGGCGCGAAAGAACTGGCTGGCATCGAGACGGCACTGGTGGTGCGCTACACCCGCAGCGACTCGCTCTGGGCGCTTCTGCAAGCGCAACAGAACCAAGCCCCCAGCGATCCCTTGGGCCTGCGCGTACTGACCGATCCGCCCGTGCCGCTGCTGGAGTATCGTTGGCATCCTTAGAGATGGTTCGTAGCCCCTTTACAGTCTGCCGCGCTGGGGGTGTGGGGGCATGGCCCCCGAAAAATTTTCCTTTCCAGCGGGGTTTAAGGAGCCGCAGGCCCCTTACGTTCATGCGCATGGGGCCTGCGGCCCCTTAACCCCCCCCACTGGGCGTAAAGCCGATCGCCGCAAGGCGAAACCATCCCTTAGGGAGGAGATCATGCTCAACCCTTTTGATGCCGCAGAGCCCTGGACAGAGGGCAAACATCATCAGTGGGCGGTGGATCGTGAACGGGGTAGAGCATGGTATGCCTGGTAGTGTGAGTCCAAGCGGCATTGTATGTACCGCTGTCTATCTTCGCTCTAGCGGATCGCCGCGGCTCTATGCCTACGACGGAGCTTGGCAACAACTCCCTGAACTCGGCACCAAGATCATTGCTGATCTCGCTCATGCTGGCGAAACGCTCTTGGCGTTGACAGAGCACGGGGTCTATCGGCTTGATCAAGGTGCGCAGGAGTGGCAGGGGGATCTGCTACAACCAATGGCAGCGGTTACCGACTGGCGGCTGCGCACCTTAGGCGAAGACATTGCGCTGATGGACTCGCGTACAGGTCGCCTGCTTGTTCGGCAACATGCTGTGTGGGCAGCAATGCCGTCGGTGCCGGCGTTTCTCCCACAGATGGCTGAGGGCTAATACCAATTACGATTGAGCCTACCGCATTGTCACCCTGAGCGCAGCGAAGGGCCTCTCTTGGCGACTACGAGAGATGCTTCGCTACGCTCAGCATGACAGGCTGCCGGGATGCTTAAAAGCTTCCGTTTCCCTGATACTCCCGCCTCCCGCCTCTCGTCTCTCGCCTCCCGCCTCCCGCCTCCCGCCTCCCGCCTCCCGCCTCCCGCCTCACACATCCCCCAAAGCCGCCTCCAGATCCGCAAAGGTACGCATCGCCGCAAGATCGCTATTGAGCGCCACGAGCGCCTCCGCCACTTCGGGGCGCACCCCCACCAGCACCGCCTGGGCCCCAAGCAGCCGCACTTGGGCGACGAGATCGAGTAAACCTTGCGCCACCGGCTGATCGAGCAGAGCTACACCGCTCACATCCAGCAGGATGCGGCGCACTTTGGCCCGTTCGAGGCGCTGAAGGACGCGTTGTTGCAGCGCCGTAATGCGTTCGTGATCAAAATCGCCCACCAGTGGCACCACCAACGTCGTGCGACTTATCGGCAGCAGTGGCACACTGAGTTGCTGGATCAGCGAACGTTGCGCCCGATTCTCCGCAAGCAACTGCGCCTGCACTGCCGCTTGGTTCTGCACCGCCGTGAGCGCCGTCTCGAGCGCCGTGGTTCGCTCGACGACGCGCTGCTCCAAATGCACCTGGGCTTCTTCCAGTTCGGTGGCCCGCTGCTGCGTCTCCACGAGCGCAGTACGCAGCACTTGCCCAAAACGCAGCACAAAGAAGCCCAAGATCAGCGCAACTACCAAGAAACCGCCCAAGATGCCACCCATGTTTTCGCCTTGCGGCGCGGCAATACCCGCCAACGGCATCTGAAGGCGCTCCATAATGAAAGCCAACACAATCCCCGCACTGCTTAGCACGATCGCCAAAAGCAGCGTGAAACGGCCGGCCAGCAACCCGGCCAGCAGGATTGGCAAGGAAAAACCAAAGAGCAATGCCCCGCCATCACGCACCCCCGTGGTGATCAGCAAGAGGCTCATCGTCAGAATCAGACCCACACAGGTGAACATGGCCGACTGCGCGAAGCAGCCTCGATGCAACAACCAGATGCCGGTTAAGGCAACCGGAATGTTCAACCAGACCAAAGCCACCACTAGCAGGGCATCGCCAAGCGCAACTGGCGCCAACAGCGCCACAAACGCCCCAAAGAAGGCGATCACCAGCAACGCCAGCAGCAAATTCTGCACCAAAAAAGCCTGATGACGTTCTGAAGAATTCGCATAAGGAAACTGCGTCAACCAGACTTTCAGGCGGATCAATGGCGAGGCGTTGTGGCTAGTCATGGGCATGATCCCTGCATATGCCAAGCAGCAAACAAAGCATCCACCTGTAGTGTAGCATATTGCGGTGGCCTACTTCGGCTTTACGGTACCTTTAATAGAGCCACGTCAAAGCGAAGGGTGACGTTAATGTAACCCTACTCGACCACCAACCGCCCGCGCATCAAGGGATAATGGCCTGGCACAGTGCAAATGTAAAAATAGATCCCCGGTTCAGGCGCTTCAAAGGTAATTGTCTCCGCCTCGCCAGGCGCTAAGACCTGGGTCGCCGCGATAATATTCGTGGTATCGCTGGGTAGATAGTGGTTGGCACGCCCTGCTGTCAGCGCATCAGCGGCAATGGAACGCGCTTCCGCTTCGCCGCCACGCACCAGCACCCAGTTGTGTTCGAGCGTACTCAAACTGTTATCAAGCGTCAGACTCACCGCTTGGCCTGCGCTCACGCTAATATTTGTCTGTTCAAACGCAAGGCTATTCCCCTTCGCCGTCACCGTGATCCCACCGCCATCGCTAGGGTTTCCTCCAGCCGAACTACCGCTGCCACAAGCGGTGATGAGCAACAAAAACACCATACTAACCGTGAACAAACACGCCTGGGACTTCATACAAACCTTTCTTGTACTACTATTTGCCAGCCAAGGCATCTCGCGTTAGACTAACACTATGATGGACAGTCACTACCTTACTGTTGATGGCTACCGGCTGCACTGGCTGGAGCTTGGACGTGGGCCAGCGGTGCTGATGATCCACGGTTTCGCCCGTTCCGCCGAGGATTGGCGTACCACTGGCAGCGCCTTGGCCAGCATGGGCTATCGGGTCTTGGCGGTGGATGCGTTGGGTTTTGGGCGTTCCGACAAGCCTGATAAGATCCGCTATTCGCTTGCGCTGATGGCCAAGCTCTTTGCGGGGCTGTTGGATGGCTTGGGGCTTGAACGCGCCTTCTTTGTGGGCCACTCGATGGGTGGCAAGTATGCACTCGGCACGGCAGTACTTCAACCCGATCGCGTAGCGGGCCTCGGCTTGGTGGGCTCCGATGGCTTCGTGCGCTCGCCGGTGCTCACCCAGACGGGCGGCTGGCCGGTGGTTGGCCATATGCTGCTCTGGCTTTCGTCGCGCCCATTTGTTGTGCGGGCGATGTACGAGGCATCCTTCGCCAACCCCAAACCAATCGTCACCGAAGATTTTCTCGCCATTGGTCGCGCCGCCATGCTCGGCCCCGAGAATAGCCGCGCCCTGATGTCGCTCAGCCGCTGCTATGCGACGATTGATGTCAACCGGACGGGTATACGCAAGCGTTTCAGTCAGATCAAGGTTCCCACCCTGCTCATCTGGGGCGATCAGGATCGCGTCTTTCCCGTCGAGCGCACGGGCCGCATTGCGGCGGCGAGCATTCCCGGTGCACACTTAGCGGTCATTCCCAACTGTGGCCACTTCCCCCACCTCGAAACCCCCCGTGCCCTCGCGGGCCTGCTGGGAGGCTTTTTGGCTCATACGAGCCAAGTGGCGCCTTGGTGAGGGTTGCGGAAAACCCTTCGGTGGGGGGCGGGGGCATGGCCCCATACGCATGAACGTAAGCCTCTGGCGGGCCTGCCGGCGGGGGTTCGGGGGCTTGGCCCCCGAAAAATTTCCCTTTCCAGCGGGGTTTTAGGGGCCTGCCGGCGGGGGTTCGGGGGCATGGCCCCCGAAAAATTTCCCTTTCCAGCGGGGTCTTAGGGGCCGCAGGCCCCTTACGTTTATGCGCATGGGCATGAACGTAAGCCTCTGGCGGGCCTGCCGGCGGGGGTTCGGGGGCTTGGCCCCCGAAAAATTTCCCTTTCCAGCGGGGTCTTAGGGGCCGCAGGCCCCTAAAGGTAAGGCATATGGGAGAACCTGGTTCTCCCATAGCCACCTACAGCGTCGTGTCGGGCGCCCCGGCGAAGAGCGCATCCACGGGTGCCGCCACGCCTGCAAACGTTGCCGCTACAAGTTGCTCACCAGCGGCGTAGCAGCGCTCTTGGGTGTACGTGCCCAAGGCTTGGTCGGGTTGCCAGCAAACAAGGACATCGCGTGTCGCAGGGCGCACGATCCAATATTCAGGTACCCCAGCGCGCGCATAGGCCGCCCGCTTAATTTCAGTATCCTGCTCGGCATTATTCGGCGAAAGCACTTCGGCAATCAGATCGGGAACGCCACGCACACGCCGATCGGCCAATATACCCGCCCGCTCACGTCGCACCAGCAGAAAATCGGGTTGCACCGGATCGCAACCGGGCATCAAGAGGCCAATGGGGGCGGTCAGTACATAGAGCTCGCTGCGCAACTCGGCAGGCGTGCCAATATGGCGATCCAGCATACGTATGATCCACTGGTGAAAGCTACTCGGTGCGGTTGTCATGTACAGAATTCCATCAATCACTTCGTAACGTCGATCATCGTCCGGCAATTGCTCCCAGCGCTCGTAGTCCCAAGTGGTGTCGAGGGAGCGCATTAGCAGATCAGGTGTTGTCGTCATAAGCTTTGCCTTTTGACTTACGCCTTGCGGCGGGGGTTCGGGGGAGATTTCGCCTCCCCCGAAGAACTTTTTTTGCAGTAGAAATGGTTCGTAACCAAGTTACGCTTTTTGCCGCTGCCGCGGCGGGTTTGCGGGGGC
>RSAS01000185.1 GCA_003934145.1 Candidatus Viridilinea halotolerans
TGCGGCGGGGGTACGGGGGCATGGCCCCCGCAGAATTTCCCCGTGCGGCGGGGGTTCGGGGGCCATGCCCCCAAAGTATCCCTGTGCGGCGGGGGTACGGGGGCATGGCCCCCGAAAAATTTCCCTTCCAGCGGGGTTTAAGGGGCCGCAGGCCCCTTACGTTCATGCGCATGGGGCGACGAAGCCGCCCCCATGGAGCACATAATAGAACGCAAGGCACCATCCCAAGCACACCAAGCGCAGCTTACAATCCCATGACAACCGCCACCCGCTCGTGACCCGCCAGATCACGCTCAATGCGCACCTGCGCTTGTGGGTAGTGCGTTTGCACCAACTGCGCCAGCATTGGCCCTTGCCACGCCCCAATCTCGAAGAGCGCCACCCCTCCCGGTCGCAGATATTGGTGCAACAACGGGATCATGCGCCGGTAGCAAACGGCCCCGTCAGTGCCTCCATCAAGCGCTAGATGGGGCTCGTGCCGGTAGACGTTGGCTTCCACTTCGGCCAGAATCGTATAGGGTGGATTGCTCACAAGCATATCCACCCGTTCCGACAGGGCTGCGAACAGATCGCCCTGGCGCAACTGAATACGCTCAGCCAATCCGTGACGCGCCACATTGCGCTCGGCCACGGCCAACGCTTCACTACAGATGTCGCAGGCATAGACGAGCGCGTGGGGCAAATGGTGCGCCAGTGCCAGCGCAATCGCGCCCGTGCCTGTGCCAATATCGCCAATGCGCAGGCGCTCCGCCGTCGGCTGCGTCTGGTGCGCCTGCTCCAGCGCCAAAGCCACCAACAGCTCCGTCTCCGGGCGGGGCACCAGCGTAGCAGGCGTGACCTCCAGCGTCAGGCCATAAAACTCTTTCGTGCCGACAATATAAGCTATTGGTTCCAGATCCGCCCGCCGCGCCACCGCCGCCGCGAACTGCGCCTGCTGCGCCGCACTAGGCTGGTGGTTGCGCTCCGCCAACAGGTGCGCCCGCGGCCACGCCAGCACATGCGCCAACAACAACTCCGCATCCAAACGCGGCGTCGTGCTCGTCGCGGCCAGGGTAGCGGTAGCTGCGCTTAGAAGTTCATAAGTGATAAATAAGCTACGCATATTTGACAATTCTCTTCTTTTAGCCTATAGTCAACGCCGTTGAGCTTGCAAACCCAAAGCAACACCACATTATTTTAGCTCTACATCCTCTTTGATTCTTGTCTGAATTATTGGGTATGGTAGTGTGACTTTAATGTGCTGTTGCTCTTTTTTGTGTGAAAGGAGGTGCGTTGCCAGCTTGCCTAGATTGTGCCAAACGCCCAACCAGACGGTAGCCTAGCGCGTTCTCGGGATCATTCCTAGCAAAGGAGCAACTACGGTATGAAATTACACCACCGCATCCTAGCCCTCGCGTTCATCATGATGTTCGCCCTGCTTGCCGCCGTGCCCACTACTCCGGCTGCAGCCCAAAGCAAAGGTAATGGCAATGCCGCCCCGGCCCAGGCTGGAGGGGTGAGCATCAATGGTAACCCGATCGCCATCACAGTCTACAACAACCTGTTAATGGCCATCAACTATGAAGGAAGAAATCAATTCTACGGCAATAACGCTGGTGGAACTTTCGTAGCGGTGGATGGTATTGTCTACGGTAGTGCACCGCCGGCTGGTGGTAACTTTCGTCCTGTAGCCTTCACCCCGGTCTCCAATAGTGCTGTGACTGGTGCCGGTACCGCAGCCGATCCTTTCAAGATCGTTACGGTGGCTACGGCTGGCAATACGGGGGTACGGGTTACCCAGACCACCACCTATGTCAATGGCACATCTCGCTATCGGGTTGATTTAGAAGTCAACAACACCGCCAATGCGGCACGCAACGTGCGCGTTGTCCATGGGGCCGACCTCTACGTCAATTTCCCGGGTAATGATTTGGATTATGGCTATGGCTTCTTCGATCCTAATACGGGTAGCGTAGGTGCCTTCACGCGAGACCTTCAGTATGTGCAAAGTTTCACTCCCATTACGCCCGCTTCGGCGTTCCAGGAGGCCAACTATGGCGTCTTCTGGAGTCGCATTGGCGGGGCGAATGGCGCAGCGGGGCCAGGGCTTAATAACACCGTTGACTCCTCGTTCCACGACGCTGCGGCTGGGTTGCAGTTTGATCGCACGCTCCAGGCCAGTCAAAGCGCTACCGCCCAGGCTAGTCAAAGCGCTACCATCAGCTTCTCCGGTGGCTTTGGCCGGGTCAGCGATGTTGGTGTCACCCTGCCGACGACGGCACCACCGCCGCAGGAACCACCGGCTGAACTCTGGTTTGCGGTGCGCCCTTCGCATAACGTGAGTGTAGCCCCCGGTAGCATTATGGCCTATGATGTGGTGATTACCAATGTGGGCCGTGGGCGCTCCATTCGTAGCCAAGTTGTCTTCCCCTTCGATCCCAACCTCGTTGAACTCGTGGATGCCAGTTTTGATGTACCCACTACGTGGGTCTCGGCTGTCCGCGCCGATGCGCTGGTCATCAACATTGGTCGGCTGGGTGGCCGTGATGGCAGTACGCGCGGCACCATTCGCTTTAGAATCCGTCACGATGCACCGCGTGGTGTGGCCATCAGCGGGCGCATTCAAGTGGGTTGGGATGACTATAGCGGCTCAGGACGTAGCCATTCCAACGCGTTTAACGTGCTGATTGATGCCAACGCCGTAAACAACCCGACCTACACCCTTGCGGCTGAACCTGCCGTAGCCCCTGCGGGTTCGCCCATCACCTTCGCGAGTGGCGTCTTTGTCCCGAACGAGCCGGTGGGCATTTGGTACAACCGTCCCGATGGCACGACTACCCCGGTCGGCACGCTCCGCGCCCGCGCTGATGGCTCGCTGCAGGTCAACTTTAGTAGCCACGGCCTAGCCGCCGGAACCTACTCGATGGTCTTCTTTGGCCATTGGAGCGAGTTTAACGCGGCTGCGCCGTTTGTACTGCAGTAAGCCTAGTTGCTCGATGGTCGTTCTGACGGAGCGGGGAGGGCAAGAACGTTGTTCTTGCCCTCCCCGTTTTTTTTGTTTCACAGGGGAATTTTTGCGGGGGCCATGCCCCCGCACCCCCGTCCGGCGGGAATTTTTGCGGGGGCCATGCCCCCGCCCCCCCGTCCGGCGGGAATTTTTGCGGGGGCCATGCCCCCGCCCCCCCGTCCGACAGGGGAATTTTTGCGGGGGCCATGCCCCCGCACCCCCGTCCGGTGGGAATTTTTGCGGGGGCCATGCCCCCGCACCCCCGTCCGGCAGGAATTTTTGCGGGGGCCATGCCCCCGCACCCCCGTCCGGCGGGAATTTTTGCGGGGGCCATGCCCCCGCCCCCCCGTCCGGCGGGAATTTTTGCGGGGGCCATGCCCCCGCCCCCCCGTCCGACAGGGGAATTTTTGCGGGGGCCATGCCCCCGCACCCCCGTCCGGTGGGAATTTTTGCGGGGGCCATGCCCCCGCACCCCCGTCCGGCAGGAATTTTTGCGGGGGCCATGCCCCCGCACCCCCGTCCGACAGGGAATTTTTGCGGGGGCCATGCCCCCGCCCCCCCGTCCGGCAGGAATTTTTGCGGGGGCCATGCCCCCGCACCCCCCCCCGCCCGACAGAGGAGGCTACGCCTCCCCCGCATCCCTCCCTATTTTGGTTCGATGTTGGCGGCGCAGCCGCCAACATCGAACCAAAAGAATCACAAACTACTTACCAACCCCGCATAAATCTCCGTATAGCGCACATGCTGCCGCCCGTCGGGGTGGTGGATCACAATCGTGTACTCGCCCGGCGGCAACTCGACCGCGCCGTACCAGCCATCCACGCTGGCAAAAATGTCGCGCAGCCACTCGCCATTGCGCACCAGCGACACCCGCGCATCGGGTACAGTCGCGTCGTCCACCGTCGCAATGCCCTGCAGCATGCCGTGGGTCGGTTGGGCGATCCACGGCCAGTCGGGGGCGCGGGCGGGCTGGGCGAAGACGGTGTGGCGCAACTGATCCATGAATTCGCGGCGCGTATTGAAGTTGCTTCCCGCAAAGGGCTTGTCGTAAGAGAAGAAGGCCACGCCGGAAAGCACGCGCCCATGCTCATCGGGTGTGTGGGCGCGCTGGATCTGCGCCATGTTCTGCTCGCGGCTATTCAGCCACGAACCCAAGCCCACCACAATCGCCCGCCGTCCGGTGTGGTTACGGTCAAAGGCCAACCAGCCGTCGTACCACCCGCGCGAACGGGGCACCCCCTCGGCAAAGTAGTGCATCGGCATTGCCACATCAATGATGCCCTCTTCAAGCCAGGCCGGCCAATCTTGGAAGACCTGGCGGTAGGCTGCCGAATTGGGCCAATCACCAGGGTGGTAGCTACCAATCCCGCCCCAGGTAATCGTCGCCGCACTAATCTCAATGCTTGGCTTGATCGCCTTGGCCCGAATGTAGAGCCGCCGCGCCAACTCCGTCACCCGGTCGCGCCGCCACTGGCTCCACGCCGGATCGTCCACGCGGGGACGATTGTTGAGCGGAAGCCCATGCGCCTGATTGAAACGCTCAATGCTCACCCGATTGTAGCCGTAACTCTGCCCCGCAAAACGGATATAATCCCAATGCAGCCCATCAAGCTGCGGGTAGGCCCAGAGCAGATGCTGCACCACGCGCTCTAGATGCTGGATCGCCGCCGGATGGCCAAAGTCAAAATCGCCCACCTGCGCCCCGCCAGAGGTCGCCGTCGTCCAACGCAATGGGTCATGAATGTCAGGGCCATGGTGGGTGCAGACGTGCTGCGGATGATTCCAGAGCGCATCGGCGCGGCGGCAGGTCACCGAGATCACCAGCCACGCCTGAACACGCACACCGCGACTGTGAGCTCTTTCGATCATGTAGGCCAGCGGATCGAATTCATGGGCTGGCGCTAGGCGCGGATGGATGGCGCGTGGCTCAATTGAGTTGTTGTACCATGCATCACCGTGGCGACGCACCTGCGTAATAATCGTATTGGCCCCAGCGCGCACCACATTGTCTACCAACTCATCAATCTCTGCATGATTGTAGAAACCCGGATTGAAGCTATCTACCCAAAAAGCCCGCATCTGCTGGATCGGCTCCTCCTGGGCATAAGCAGTCGTTGGGGCCAAGCTAGCCATCCAGACGACCAGCAACAGCAGAGCAACGAGACGTTGACGCATAGAGCCTCCTTTGTTTTTTTGAGGATGCGCGGGAACCAGGTTCCCGCGCACACCCTGCCTACTTTGTGGGGCTGCGCCCCAAACCCTCTTTTTCTTTCGTTTTGGCGGCGAAGCCGCCAAAACGAAAGAAAAAAAGTTCTTCGAGGAGGCTTCGCCTCCCTCAAACCCCCGCCGGAAGGGGGGATGTGTGGGAACCTAGTTCCCGCACATCCCCTTTGTGCGCATAGTGCCTTGAATTGGGTTTACTGTCAACTTACGTTGCAAAGGATGCCCCGCATGCCCACACTCCGTATCGCGTTTCTCGACTCTTGGTTGCAGCAGGTGGCTGAAGGGAGCGGTACCGCTGCCGCGATTGGTGGCTTGGGGCAGGCGTTGCGTCAAGCCGGCCACCATGTCACGCGGTTGGCACCGCTGAAGCCCTGGCCCGCAACGCTCACCGCCCGCCGCCTGCTCTTCAACCTCTATGTTCCCGCCCTGCTGTGTCGCCTGCCCTACGATCTCGTGGTTGGTTTTGATATTGACGGCTTCCTGCTGAGCGGGCGGCGCTTGGCTGCGCCCTATGTTGTGAGCATCAAAGGGGTGATCGCTGACGAGCTACGCCACGAACGAGGGCTAGTACGCCGTCAACTCTGGACATTGGCCCAACTAGAGCGGCATAATGTGCGTTATGCGTCTCGGGTACTTACCATCAGTGTCTATTCTCAACGCATGTTGCAACACTACTATGGAATACCCGCAGGTAAGGTACAAATTGTTCCCGAAGGGATTGCGCTCGGCGCGTGGCAAAAGTTGCTGGCCCAAGCACCCGCCGCATCGCCCGAGAGCCAGACGATTCTTTGTGTGGCACGTCAATACCCGCGCAAGCACATCGCCGACTTGGTGCATGCGTTTGCCCTGATCCAGCCCAAATTCCCGCAGGCCCGCCTCGTGATCATTGGCGACGGCCCGGAACATCAGCGCCTGCAGCACCTCACAGCACAACTCGATCTGCGGCAGAGCGTCACGCTCACCGGCGCACTGCCCACCAGCGCCGCCGTCGCCGCATGGTACCGCCGCGCCGCCATCTTCTGCCTGCCCAGCGTCCAAGAGGGCTTCGGGATCGTCTTCCTGGAGGCCATGGCCGCCGGCTTGCCCATCGTCGCCACGCACGCCGCCGCCATCCCCGAAGTAGTACCCGACGGACGCGTGGGCGATCTCGTGCCGCCCGGCGACGTTCATGCCCTTGCCGAGCGCCTCGCGGCCCTGTTAGCCAACCCGCAGCGCCGCCGCGAACTGGGTGCCGCCGGCCAAAACCATGTCATCCAGTACGACTGGCCGCTCGTTGCCGAGCGCTTTTTGCAGGCGGTAGGGGCGGAGTGCGGACAGATGATAGGGATGCCATAGACGGCCCTCACCCCCTGCCCCCTCTCCCACGTTGTGGGAGAGGGGAACAGGGGTGAGGGCATTGCCGTTCCAAATTCAGTTCGCATTCCAACTAGTCTCAGCGCCCCTAAAACTCTCCTGCAAAATGGCACGCTGCCCAATGGCCCTTGCGCTTCTCCTCGAAGGCGGGCTCTTCACTGCTGCAAATATCTTTGGCGATCCAGCAGCGCGGGTGAAAACGACAGCCCGCTGGCGGGTTGATCGGGCTGGGCACGTCGCCCTGGAGCATAATGCGCTCACGGCGCACCGTCGGGTCGGGCTGCGGGATGGCCGAAATCAGCGCCTTGGTGTAGGGGTGCAACGGGTTGCGAAAGAGATCGTCGCGCCCGGAAAGCTCCACCAGTTTACCTAAATACATCACCCCTACGCGGTCACTGATATGCTCGACTACAGCAAGATTATGGGCAATAAAGAGGTAGGTCAGGCCAAATTCGCGTTGTAGGTTCTTGAGCAGATTGAGCACTTGCGACTGGATCGAGACATCAAGGGCGCTCACCGGCTCGTCACAGACGATGAGTTTCGGTTCCATAATCAGCGCCCGGGCGATGCCGATGCGCTGGCGTTGGCCGCCCGAAAACTCGTGGGGGAACCGGTTGATCTGGTTGGTGTGCAGCCCCACCTTATCGAGTACCGCCCGCACCCGTTCGCGCCGCTCGTTGGCATTCCCAATGCCATGGATCAGCAAACCCTCGGCGATACTCTCGCCAATGGTGATGCGCGGATCAAGCGAGGCATAGGGATCTTGGAAGACAATCTGCATATCACGGCGCAACTTCTTCATCTGGCTGCGACCCGCCTTCAGCACATCCTGCCCCTCAAAGAGTACCTCCCCCGCCGTTGCCTGCTCCAGCCGCAGCACCGTGCGCCCCGTCGTCGTTTTGCCGCAGCCACTCTCGCCCACCAAGCCCAGCGTCTCGCCGCGTTTTACCGCAAAACTGACCCCATCAACCGCCTTGACGGTGGCGACGGTACGCTGCAACAACCCGCCCTTGATCGGGAAGTATTTTTGCAGATGGTTGACTTCGAGGAGGGGCGGTGTAGCGGTTGCGGTTACTGAGGTTGTCATGTTTTTCCTTTTTTTGGGGGCAAGCCCCACGCCCCTGCGGGGAAGGGTGCGCGAGGGAACCTAGTTCCCTCGCATCCTAAGGGTGCG
>RSAS01000266.1:0-2829 GCA_003934145.1 Candidatus Viridilinea halotolerans
GGGCGTCCTGATGCAAAACCGTGTACGACAACTCACACCAAGCGTTTTAGTCGGCACTACCTAGAGCGCAGACTGCAAAGTAGCGATGAACCATGTCTAAAGTCGGCACTGCCTATGGCGCAAGCGGTAAAGCTCCTACGAACCATTCCTCAGCACGGCTTTAGCCGGCTAAAGCCGGCGCTCCAAGGGTGCGCCACGCGGTGTAGAACGACGCTGACACCCTTTCTCAGACAGCCACGCATCCGTAGACACCTTACGTGGGGGCGCAGCAGCGGCCATCCCCTTCACGGTGACGCATGGACTTGTGGGTAATGTACAGCGAGCGCGTTGCGGAAAAGGGAGGGTATGGCAAATTTGACAGCACGGGGGGCGTTGCGGCTGCCGCGCAGCAGCGACTGGCCCCCCTATCTTTTTTTGGCGCTGGGCGTTTTGGCACTGATGGTGGCGGCCTATACGCCGCGACCGACGGTGGTGGTGGATCTGGGTGGTGACCGTGATGGTGCGTTTGTGCAGGGCTTCCACGGGCGCGAACTGGATGCCTCGGCGGCGTTGCGCAGCTATGAATGGCCGGCGGGTGAACCGACCTTAACGCTGCCTGCGGGATTGCAGGGCGAGATGATTGCCATCCTGCATGTGGCACCCGATCAGCCGTTTAACATTTTGCGCCAAGCGGCGGTGGCGGTGAATGATATTCGCGTGACGATGCCGCGCCGTACGCCCGACACGATTGTGGTGCGCATTACGCCCGATTTGGCGCAAGCGCCGACGCTCACCTTTAGCTTGGTTTCGCCGCTCACGGGGGGCACTCCGCCGCCGGAGGATATTGTGGGGCGGGTGGAGCTTGCACCAGCGCGCACCTACCGCTGGACTGCTGCGGAGAGTAGTCTCGCTTTCCCCCATCTTGGGCGTGGTAATTGGATTGCCAATCTGCGCGTGATTACGCAGCATCCCGACGGGCTGCCGTTGGGGGCCACGCTCACGGCGGGCAGCCTTGCGCCGGTGGCCCTGCCCGATGCGGGCGAGTCGCGGCGGGTGCGCCTGCTGGTGCCTGCGACAGCACTCAGCGATGGTAGCCTTGATCTGTTAATCCACTCGAAGGTTTATACTGATCCGCGCCCGCTCGGTGTGCTCATGTCGAGTGTAAAGGTTGCACCGGCGGCTGGTACGAGCCTAGGAACAATGTTGCCCCCGCTGAGTGCCCTCGTGCTGGCGCTGGTGGGTGTGCTTGGCGGCATGGCGACGCTCCATGTGCTGCTCGGTGGGCGCATTGGCTTGCATGGGCGCGGGCCGACGGCGGGCCTTTGGGCGCTGATGGGCATGGTGCTGGCCGCCATGCTGGGCGCGTGGATGTTGGCTACGTATCGTTTCCCCAGTAGCTTTATGCTGCTGCGCGTGGCCTCCTTGGCGGTTGGTAGCCTCGTGTTGGCGCTGGCGCTGCTGCCACTGACGCGCTGGCTCTTCCGGGTGCTGGGCGCACCGCTAGAGCAGGATGAAGATACGCATGCGCTTTTGGATCGGCCCGCTGTAACAAATTTGCTTAGTGGCAGACAGTTCCAAGGCATCCTGCTGCTCATTGTCATGGTAAGTTTTTGGCTCAAGGCGTTGGGCATCATCTACCCCTTCTTCGTCGCGGTTGATGTGCATTGGCACATGACGCGGGCCATGTGGATTCTTGAGGGCCAGTTGCCACTGCTCTACGGCACCAATAGCCCGCTGAATGAGACAACGATGCCGACGGCGGAGTGGGGCGAAGAGCGTCCGGTGATCCCCTATTCGCCGTGGTTCCATATTATTGCGACGGTTTTTGCTTTTGTGCCCTTGGTGCAGATGGATCGCGTGGCCAACTTGGCCAGTATTCTGCTCGATAGCTCGCGCATCATCCTGATTGCGCTCATTGCGGTGCGCCTGGGCCTGAGTCGGCGCACAGCACTCTTGGCCGGGGCGACCTACGCGGCTATGCCGGTGGCTTTTTTGCTGCACGCCTGGGGCAATTTACCCACGGCCTTTGGCCTCTGGTTGACCTTGGTATGCAATACGATCATCATTTGCATGTGGGAACGCCTGCATGAGCGCAGGGTGATGGTGACGCTGACGGCGCTGCTCGTGGCGACCTTCCTACTTTACACGGTTACGGGCGTCTTTATGGGCGTCTTCCTGGTGTTATTGACAGGCATTGTCTGGTTGAACGGCATGCGTGGCGGCGCGTGGGCCGAGCTACGTGCGCCGTTGCGCCCGCTCTGGATGAGTACCGGGATTGCGATTGCGCTGGCCATTCTGATCTACTATGGCCAGTATATTCCGCCGATCATTGCGCAGACCATACCATACATGCAGACGGTCTTTGTACAAGGGCCAGAGAGTGTGGGCGTTGAACGTTTGCCCTTCGATCAATATCTCTGGTCGTATGTGCCCCACTTGGACTACCGGATTTGGCCGGGGGATTACCTCTACTACGGGATTGCGATTCCGGTACTGTTTACGGTTCCGGGCTTTCTGGCGCTACGCAAGCACCCGCTGGCATGGGTGAGTTTTGCGGCGTGGGGGGCACTGGCGCTGCTCTTCACCTACGCGGGCTACCGCATTTCGATGGTAGACAAGCAACTCTTCTACCTGCTGCCGGTGATCTGCATATGTTGGGCGATCTATGCCGACCGCATCTG
This sequence comes from Candidatus Viridilinea halotolerans, assembly GCA_003934145.1. GTDB lineage: Bacteria > Chloroflexota > Chloroflexia > Chloroflexales > Chloroflexaceae > Viridilinea > Viridilinea halotolerans. The sequence goes on from RSAS01000266.1 coordinate 2,661, forward strand.
GGGGCGTTGGTGGTGGGGGCGTTGGGTGGTGTTGGCGGTGCTGGCCTATACGCTCTATGCGGCGCTGGATCAGTGGGTGATGCGGGTTGCGATTTCGGAGGTCATTGACTAGGTATGGAAAAACCAGGTTTTTCCATATCTATTCTTGGGGCGATGCCCCAAAACCCCT
>RSAS01000266.1:2929-7709 GCA_003934145.1 Candidatus Viridilinea halotolerans
CTATTCTTGGGGCGATGCCCCAAAACCCCTCTGCTCTTGCGAGATGGAAAAACCAGGTTTTTCCATATCTATTCTTGGGGCGATGCCCCAGAACCCCTCTGCTCTTGCGAGATGGAAAAACCGGGTTTTTTCATGCCTATTCTTGGGGCGATGCCCCAAAATTCCTCTGCTCTTGCGATATGGAAAAACCAGGTTTTTTCATGCCTATTCTTGGGGCGATGCCCCAGAACCCCTCTGCTCTTGCGAGATGGAAAAACCGGGTTTTTTCATGCCTATTCTTGGGGCGATGCCCCAAAATTCCTCTGCTCTTGCGATATGGAAAAACCAGGTTTTTTCATGCCTATTCTTGGGGCGATGCCCCAGAACCCCTCTGCTCTTGCGAGATGGAAAAACCAGGTTTTTCCATGCCTATTCTTGGGGCGATGCCCCAAAACCCCTCTTTTCTTGCACGTTGGCGGCGAAGCCGCCAACGTGCAAGAAAAGAGGTTCTTTACGGGAGAGATAGGCTTGATGCATGCAAAGACATGGCTGACGCCGCTGCGCGCCCTGTGGGGGCTGATGGTGGTGGTGGCGCTGTTGTTGATGGGTGCGGGGAGCTATAAGTATTCCTATTGGGGCCACGGCTTCGACATGGTGGATTTTCACATGCCGATCTGGGGTACGCTTCAGGGACGCTTTTTGCTCGTGTCGCGCTACAATTTTACCGATACTTTTATGGGGCTGGATGTCGCCTTGGGCTTTTTGCCGGCCATTCCGTTCTATGCGCTGCTGCCTTCGGCCTATACGCTGGTGGTGGTGCAGACGCTGCTGTTGGTGTCGGGGGCGTTGCCGGTCTACCTGATTGCCCGTGCGCGGCTGGGGGATGGGTGGGCGGGGGTGGGCTTTGCGGCGCTCTATTTGTTCTACCCGACGACGCAGTTTATGGGCATGGCGGCCCCTTTTCAGCCGCGCATTCCGGGGATGGTGTTGCTGCTCTGGGCCTTTTGGATGCTGGAGCAGCGCCGCCTCTGGCCCTACCTGCTGCTCTTGGGTTTGGCCATGCTGACGCGCACCGACGCGGCGCTTGTCGTCGTCGCTTTTGGCATGTATGCGGCGCTGCGCCGTCTGCCGTGGGCCTTTGCGGTGGTGCCGTTTTTGGTGGGGCTGATCTATTTTTATGTTGCGATTACCTATATTACGCCACAGTTTTACAGTGCGAGTTTCGCGCCCGAGAAGGTTGAGGTGCCGTTTGACCTGAGCCGCGACTACAACGAGATGTGGCCGTGTGGGGTGAGTCCGCAGGCGTGTTACTACTTACATTTGGGGGGGAGTATTCCTGAGATTATTAAGAACATCTTGACCCATCCGGTTGAGATCTTCTTTTTCATTTTTCAAGGCGAAAAGCTCTGGTATCTCTTTCTGCTCTTAGGAGGCTTACTTTTCCTGCCGCTTTTGGCACCGCGCGAACTGCTGCTTGCCGCACCGATTGTGGGCATCAACCTGCTTTCGGATCGGGTTTACCAGTATGTGATTACGGAACAGTACCAGATTTTGGTGATTCCGGGGATGGTTATTGCGGCGATCTATGGGGGGGAGCGGGTGTTGGGTATGATGGGGAAGTGGGGAGCAGGGAGCAGGGAGCAGGGAGCAGTTCCCGCTTCTCGCTTCCCGCTTCCCGCTTCTCGCCTCTCGCCTCTCGCCTCTCGCTTCTGCCTGGGGATGGTCGTGTTGGTTCTGCTGATCAACATTCCACTGAAAAATCCGGTGGTGTCGGCGATGCGCAATCCGGAGCGGCCAGAGCGGGTGGCGATCATGGAGCGCATGAAGGCGCAGATTCCGCCGGATGCGGTGGTGGCGGCGACGTCGTTCTTGGCGCCGCATATGCTGCCACGCGAGAAGATCTACTTTATTCCTGGTGGGCCGATGCACCACCCGCCGGATTTGGCCGACTACGTTTTTATTGATAGCCGAGCGGCGGCGTTGCAGGGTACGGGCATTGTGGAGGGCTTCCGCAACGATCCGCGTTGGCGGTTACTTGATCAGGCAGAGGATCTGTTGTTGTTTGAGCGCATGGAGTGAGGCGGGGAGGCGGGGAGGCGAAGAGGCGGGGAGGCGAAGAGAGCGATCTCCTCATCTGTCCACTTGTTCTTCATTATGACAAACATAAAGACTCATCTGGCGGCCTTGGGCCTCTACCTCATCGTGGCGCTCTGGCTCACATGGCCCTTGATGACCGACTTGACGAACATCATCTATGTGAATCGTGGCGGCCCCTATTTCTTCCCAGGAACTGAGGATGCCATTCAGAATTCTTGGAACATGTGGTGGCTGGGTTATGCCGTGCGCAACGGCCTCAATCCCTTTGTGACGCCGCTGCTCTACTATCCCGAAGGGGTGCCGCTCTACTTGCAGACGGTCAATTTTACGACCATTTTCAGCGTGTTGCCGGTGACGTTGCTTGTGGGGCCGGATGAAGCTTATAACGTTGCGGTGTTGCTGGCCTACCAACTGACGGGCTATGCGGGCTTTGTGTTGGCGCGGCGCTATGTGGATGGCTTTGCGCCGAGCTTTCTTGCGGGTCTGTTGCTGACGGCGACGCCACACCATGTTGGTAAATTTGATGTCGGGCAGTTGAATTTTGTCACGACGCAGTGGCTCTTCTTGGCAATGGCGGCGCTGGTGCTGTTGGGGCAGCGCGGTAGCCCGTGGCGGTTGGTGGCTGCGGCCTTGGCCCTTGTGTTGACGGTACTCACCGACTGGTATTTGGCGGTGGTGATAGCCTTTTTCGCCTGTGGTTGGGCCCTCCTGTCGAGCCTGCGAGCGCAACGCCCTTGGCAGAGTTTGGCTTGGTTTGCGGGCGCGGGGCTTTTGAGTGGACTGTTGTTGAGCCCGCTGTTCTATGCGATTGTGAACTTGCCCAAGTTTACAGGTAGGATGGACGAGGGGCAACTGGAGGTGTGGGCTGCGGTAACGCAGGGCAACTCGATGGACGGCATGGGCCTCTTCTTTCCGGCGGCGCTGCACCCGTGGTGGGGCGAGGCGGTGGGGCGGGTACTGATGCCCATGGCCCCCTACAGTATTATGGAGGGATCGTACCATGCGCCGGGCTGGCTCTTTTTGACATTGGGCTGTTTGGGCATCTACTGGTACGGGTGGCGCGAATGGCCTTGGTTGATCATGCTCGGCGTGGCGTGGCTCTTTGCGGTGGGCCCGACGCTCTACCTGCTGGGGTACAACACGGGCATCCCGATGGCCTACCGGCTAATTCAGTTTTTGCCGCTCATCGAGACAGCGCGCCGTCCGGGGCTCTTCATCCTGATTGGCCATGCGGCGCTGCTGGTTTTTGCCGCCTTGGCCTTGCAGCGGCTTGCGACTACTCTGGCCCCCCGCAAGCGCACCTACCTCTGGGGCGGCGTGGTGGCGCTGGCGATCATTGAGTTGACGCCGGGGTTACGCCAGGCCATACCCATTGAGACAGCGCCAGTGTTTGCGCAGATTCGCACAGAGCGACCAGGGGTGGTGGTGGATCTACCGGTGGAGATCTTTCCCGAAAGCCGCACGCTATTCCATCAGATCGTCCATCAGCAGCCCATCTTTGCCGGTTATGTGGCGCGAGTACCGCCCAGTTACGACACATTAGCCTACGCCCCGTTGGCGCATGCATTGGGGCGCATGCGTCCTTGGGCCGAACATGATATTGTGCCCCTCGATCGGGCGAGTTGGCAGGCGCAGCAGTGTTTTTACCGCTTGCGCCATGTAGTCTTGGAAGAGCGCCTGATTACCCCTGAAGAGCGTTCCGTCGTCATGGGCAATATGGAGCGCCTCGTTGGCGCGGCACCAACGCCGTGGTATCAGCAGGATGGTTTCACCGCGTATGAACTGCCGCTCTATGCTGATCAGTGTCGCCCCTTTGTCTATTTGGGGCCGGAATGGCATAGTCTTGAAGAGGAGGCGGGCGATCTTTGGCGCTGGACGAATGGAGCGAGCGCGATCTACTTGGTCAATCCTGGGGATACGCCAAGGAGTGTGGTGCTACACATACAGGCAACCGCACCTGAAGCGCGGCATCTCGACATCTGGCATACACAGCAGCAAACGGCTGCTACGGTTAAATTAACCCGTGCCAACCGTGAGTACCATGTGGTGTTGCAGGTAGAGCCGGGCACCAACCGCTTTGAACTGCGAAGTGCGACGAATGGCGAAGAGGGCACCGAACGACGGTTGGGGATCGTCGTGCAGAGGCTTGAGGTTGTATGGTAACGTGGCGACTCCATTTGGCTGTGCTGGGCCTCTATCTCGTGTTTGCACTCGGGCTGACCTGGCCGATGGCGGCTGGGCTAACGAGCCACTACTACACAGGTGGCAATTTCATTTTTTACTACCCGACGTCGCCCGATGCGCCGCAGAACATCTGGAACTTCTGGATGGCCGAGCGGGCGTTACGGGCCGGGCAGAGTCCATTGGCGACACCGTTGCTCTACTACCCGGAGGGGGTGCAGATGATTCTGCAGACCCTCAATCTGGTGGCGGTACTCATGGCCGTCCCGGTCACAGCGAGTTTAGGGCCGGTTGCAGCCTACAATGTCACTGGCATTGTGGCGGTGATGCTTACGGGTTATGCGGGATTCCTTTTAACGCGAGCGTTTGTGCCGGGGCTGGTGGGGCCATTACTGGCGGGTGCGCTACTCACTGCTTCGCCCTTTCATGTCGCTAAACTGGATGCGGGCCAGCTCAATTTTGTGACGATGCAGTGGTTGGTTTTTTTCATGTTGGCTTTTATTGTATTGGAGCGAGGCCAATT